>JAGSHI010000107.1 GCA_023954635.1 Bacteriovoracaceae bacterium | reverse complement strand
AGTGGAGTTTGCTCTGCCGATTTCAATACGACAGTATTTCCAGCGACAAGAGCCGCGACTGTCATTCCACAAGGAATTGCCAAAGGAAAATTCCAAGGAGCAACTACTGCAACAACACCACGATTATATGCATTAGGATTGTCATTCATGAACCGTGATTCTTCCCTAGCGTAGTAATTTAAAAAGTCTATTGCTTCATCAACATCTCCTAAAGCTTCAGGAATAGATTTCCCCGCTTCATAACAAATAAGAGATGATAGCTCTAATCGATTTGCTAACATTAAGTTAGCTGCTTTTGTTAAAATGATGGCCCTTCTTCCCCAATGACAATCGGCCCAACTTCTTTTCTCATAGGAATCTTTTAAGAGCGTAACGGCCCTTTCTGCATCACTCTGATTTCCAAAAACAATTTTACCAACCTTTATACTTTCGTCACTACTTGAAAAAATTGTTTTATTGTCACCAGAAGGGTTAAATGAGTTATTAAACTCATGACCTAGTCCGGAGCTTTTAAACTCCTCAAGACTTTTTTCCATCCACTTTCTTTCTTGATCTAAATAAAGCCTTACTGGAGAGACATTAAAAAAACTGTCAGTCATAGAAAGTTGGGTTTTATCAAGGCTTCTTGTTCTGTTAGCAATTTTTTCTAGATGAATATTCTGAGGTGTTTTAATTTCGATTTCTTTTTTATGCGATCGCATGATGGTCAAAACACCAACTTGAGAGGAGTTCTCCATAATTCTTCTAACTAAATAGGCCATTCCAACAATTAAACTACCTATGGGAACATAATTTCGAACAACCCATCCCATTCTCGCCATTGCAGTAGATAGAGCTTCATAAGTCATGTGCAAACATTGATGCTCAATTGGTGGGTGTTCTATGAAAACTGTCTCTTTTAACGACACAGCAAAGGCATGGTCACTATAGTTATGACTAGCAAGACATAGCTGAACGTTTGGCCAAGACTTTAAGATTTTAATCGTTAATTGCCGAAAGTGGATATCAGTTTCTTCTTTGTTAAGAAACTCAGGAGCAGAGAAACTATGAGCATCAGCTTCTACAGTTTCAGCATCCCAATACGCCCCTTTTACGAGCCTAACAGGCATTACAAGTTTTCTTTCATTGGCAAGTTCAATGATTTCATCTAAGTGTGCAGAGGCATCTCTTAAGTAGCCCTGTAAAACAATACCTGTTCCCTTAAAATCTTTTAATTCTTCTGTCTCAAGCAATACTTTTTTATAAACCTTAAAGACTATGTCTCTATAATCATAGTGTTCGGCATCTATATTTATAAAAACATCGTTTAGTTTCGCTTCTTTAAGAATTTTAATTAAGCGAGGTGCGACTAATTTATAAGTGTAGTCAAAAGCATGAGGTTTAAAGTCGGAGCATAATGCAGAAACTTTTATCGATACATGAGCTCGATTTATACCTGCCGCATTTTTTTCTCCCTTCTTAACATGCAGGGAAAATCCTTTTATTAATTTAATGACTTCGTTACAGTAATGATCAGCTTCTTTTTCAGAGACAACGAGCTCGCCTAATTGGTCAATAGTTACATCTCTATTGGATGATGTAAGCTCTTTTAATGCTGTCGTTGCCGATTCAATTGTTTCTCCTGCTATAAACCTCTTGGCCATAAACCTCACACTAAAACGTACAAAGTAGGCCAAAGGACCTGCGGGGATAATGCTAGCAATGGTATACACAATTTTAAAAAGGATGACATAAGATGAAGGAAGAGGTTTATTCTGCCCTTTCTTACCCATTATATTTGCTTTATTAGTATCTTCAAGGAGTCGTCTTAGTGACTCTAGTAAAATTCTTTTGACTTCCAATCCTCTTTCATCGTGATCGAGAGAAGGTAAAATAGCTAAAAATTTTAAGAGATGAATTCTTAGTAAAGCATACTGGGCAGTTAACCCAAGAGCAAAGTCAGAAAGTTTTTCAAATAAGATTGGTCTGTATTCATTTAATTTTTTTAATAACGTTTTAGTTATTTCATTTGCGTTAACTTCACTTTTTTTAAAAAGCTCGTCTTCAAATGGATGAGGTAAATTCTCTTTCTTCGAGACAAGATCTATCACTGAGGGAAATGATGATGGGTTAAGACCTACGACCAACTCTGTATAGTTTCTAAATTCTTTATATCTCTCTTTTTCACTTGAGTCTAAATCTCTAGACAATAGAAACTTCTCCATTGTTTTAATGATAAATAACTCTTGATTCAACCTTGTCGTACAGATACGAACGAGGTTTTCCATTGGGAAAAAAGAAGCGAGGAAGGGAGTCCCTTTTAATTGTACTTGAATTCTATAGGTTTCTTTTTCGTGTAGGTAAGCAGACAAAGTTTCTTGAATAGCAATATCTAGCTTTCCAGTTGAATCGATAAAAACATTATCAAATTCAGAGTAATAAGAAACATTCCAAGGAATATCTGAAAATGGAAGTGACTTAATCTCTGGTATAGACAAAGTCGGCCTAGTTATAGAATTGTCGGTTTTTGATTCATGGGTCAACATAACTATCCTTAACTCAATTAGATGATTGAAATTATTGAATAATAATTACCTCAAAATATATTAATCGACCATAATAATCCACTGGCAAAAACAGCCTAAAACACTGGAATCACAAGGGTTCTACTACAGGTTTTATTGACTCCCTGCTAATATATACAAATCCAAAATATGGTAACCTTAAATCCTAAAAGAGAAGGAAATAATGGCCAATTCATACACAGCGGTAAGAACAGTTTTTTTCAATAAGTTTGAAAAGTCTCCATGTGACCTTTACCTAAAATTATCTGATGATAAATATGTAAAAATCCTTAATAAGAACGATGATATCAATTCTAACTTTATCGAAAAATATGTTCTAAAGAAAATATTTGAGTTCTTCCTAACTAGTAAAGATTTTTCTGAATGCCAAGACCAGCTCTTTGATTTTCATTCAAATGTGAGAGAGATATTAGTCAACGGAAAAAAAGTTCAACTACCTCAACATGATGGAATGAACGAAATAATGGAAGGATTAGGAGTTAGTGAAAGACAAACAAAGCAAATTAATAATATGTCTAACCAAATTGTCCAGGAACTAAACACTGGAGACACAAATTTTTCTAACCTAATAGGAAAATTCACTTCAGATTCAGGAAGATTTCTTTATGACCATAGCTATTTAACAGCTATGATAAGTTGTTTAATTGCCTCTGAAAATGAATGGGGAACAACTCCCAATAAAGAAAAACTATGCCTAGCCAGTATTCTTCATGAACTAGGCGATGAAGACCAACTAAAGCTTAAAACGCAGGACCACCTTTCAAGACAAAATTTATTGAATGGTTACCCTGAGTTTCAAAGGAAAACAAATCAAAAACTAGCAGACAAGTTAAAAAGCATTGGCTCTATCCCACTAGATGTTATTTCTATTATTGAGGGTTCACATAATTACAGTTTTTCTCAACTCTCCCCTATGACCTGTTGTTTTGTTGTTGGCCATCAATTTGTTGTTGAACTTTATGCTGAAAAGTTTACCCCAGATAAAGTCCCTGAGATTTTAGAGCGAATGAAGACAATTTTTACAGAAGGAAATCCTGCAAAACAATTAGACCTACTTGTCAAGGCCGTATAGCCGAGTGCCCCGCTCAACCTCTTCTTTTTGACTTTATACTCATAAGTTCAATATAATTATCAGATGAGAAGAAAATCTAGGATGGTTTCGATACTTTTTTTAATTGCATTATCTGCAATTTCTCCCTTCTCTAACTCCAATGCAGGAATTTACACAATACAAGACCTAGAAGCACTAGAGAAATCTCTTAGTGCACAGGAATACCTAGAGCATGCACTAGATATTAGACCCAGTCTTAGGGATGACCATTGGAAACAAATGACCCAACATATGGGAGTTGTGCTTGCAAAACAATTAATTAATGGAAAAATTACTGGCCGTGATAAGTTTCTTTTCATAGAGAAAATCAATATATGGCCAGTTCTAAAGAATGATGAATTTTTTCAAATAAAGCGTGAAGAGTTTTTAAAAAGCTACTTCAAGAATTGTCTTTCAGATCCAAGTAATCAAAAAGTTTGCAAAATGGAGCTTCTCACTTCTTGGGTTTCATCTAGGAAAGATCCAGATAGAGCGGTGGAGTACCTAGGATTGTTTCAAAATTTAACATCCGAAGAAGAGAAGATGTTCTTAACTTTGATTACTAACTCAAAGGTATCAGCATTTCTTTGTAGAAAGAAAATTGTTAAGTCTAAGCTTGTAGACCACTTTTCTAAGAAAGCGGCTTTAGAAGATAACCCTAAAATCCTTAAGAACTGGATCGAAGGGTATTTGAATGAGGACTGTTGGAATCAAGTTAAGTATGTATTTGAAGAGACTTTAATGAGCAATAAGGTCTACCAAAAAGAGCAGGCCTTTAAAATTCTCAATGCTAAAAGAGAAATTTCTAAAGTTGATAGGAGCGTATTTCTTGTTTCATATATCCTAAACGTTCCTAATGTTGGTCGAATTTTTAACATGGCATGGAATGAGTTAAATAAATTAGGGCCAAGCCATAATTATAGAAAAAGAGTTCTGTCCAAGTTAAGAACTTTAGATCCACTTCCAGGTAAACTTTTTCATATTATAAATTCAAAGAAGAAAGAAGTATTATTAGATAGATTAAACAAGAATTTTCCAGAATATCTAGATCATTACACTAAGACTTGTCTTGATTACTTAGAAGGTCTTACTCACTTCCCAAGAGGAAATCCTACCCCTAACTGCCAAAAGCTTTTTAATGACAAGCTCGTAATGCCAGTCATTAACCAAGGTTTAAAAATAAGATTCTCAGGTCTTAGGAAATAAAAAACCCACTCAAAAGAGTGGGCCTTTATTATTCAAAAATTTCTTATTGAAATTATGAAAGGTGCTTGTTTACAATTTTTGCAAGCTCAAACATTGTGATTTCTTTTTTTCCAAAAAGTTTCTTCAATGTATCGTCAGCAAGAATGTTTCTTCTGTTTTTTGGGTTCTGAAGATCACGTTTCTTGATGTAATCCCAGATTTTCTTGATTGCTTGAGTTCTTGGAAGATCTTTTGCTCCAACAACAGCAGCAAGTTCAGAAGAAGGAGTCAAAGCTTTCATGAAAGCTGCATTTGGCTTTCTTTTGCTTTTTGTCTTTTTCTTAGCAGCTTTCTTTTTTGTAGCTTTTTTCTTTGTAGCTTTCTTTTTCTTAGCTACTTTTTTCTTTGTAGCTTTTTTCTTAGCTACTTTTTTCTTTGCTACTTTTTTCTTTGTAGCTTTTTTCTTAGCTACTTTCTTCTTTGTAGCTTTCTTTTTCTTTGCTACTTTTTTCTTTGTAGCTTTCTTTTTCTTTGCTACTTTTTTCTTTGTAGCTTTTTTCTTAGCTACTTTCTTCTTTGTCGCTTTCTTTTTTGCAACCTTCTTCTTAGCCATATTGATCCTCCTAACATGGTTTCTTAATTTGATTTTCTACGAAATTATTCTTAATTTTACTAAACTTGTCTATTATTTTTGTCACTTTAGTAACAAGAATTCAAATGTTTTTCTTCCATTCAACGATTTGACCATCATCTAGTTTCGTTGCTGTCTTCTTATAACCATGGCTTTCATTCAAAGAATACATTCGAAAGTTGTCTATTCTACAGTAGTGATAGATGGAGTTTACCTTTAATTCTATTGCAGTTTTCTCAATAAATTCCTTGATTTGGTGGCTAAAACCACTTCCCTGATAGGACATCTTAATGGCCGTATTCTTTGAAAGAAGGGCATCTTTGTCCTTTTTTATGAATACCGCAGAGATAATATCGCTTCCGGCCCTTACTGAGAAAAGCTTCCAGCCGTCTTTAACTTCTTTTTTTATCTCTGAAAGGTTCCATTTAAAGTCTGGAGTATCGGTAAATGCATCTAAATTATGATCATAAATTGCTTTGTATTCGCTTTCTTTGCCAGCTTTTTCAAAAGTTAAATCCATAACTCAACCACCTTAGTTTTTTATTTATTTAACTTTAATCTGACTAATATAGGCTGCAAGATCTTCGAAATCTGACTGAGAGAGCCCCTTAATGTAAGGCATCATAGTAGGATTTTTTCTGGCACCTGACTTAAAGTCATTTAAGGCCTTAACAATGTACCAATCAAATTGACCTGATATTTGAGGTGCTTTTTGAGACTCTTTCCCTTCTCCATTGGCCCCATGGCAAAGGACACATTTTCCATACAGTTGTTGTCCATTGCTAGCATCCCCTGCAAAAGAGTTTACTGTGGTCAACATTAAAAGCATTACCAATGAACTTAGAAACTTCGTCATCTTTTACCTCTTATATCTTACTGAATTAGGAGTATATTACTTATTTTGATATGTCAGCGCAACCAATTTCCATTGAGTGTGCCCAATCATGATTGGCAAATTTTCATTGAGGAAATTAAGAAGCTCACCCTCTAGCCCAGTTTGGGACCTGAATGTTACTCCAATTATTGGGGGGTGAAATGTATCGAGAGAAACTTTAATTTCAGAATTTTTAAAGAGAGAGTTTATATTTTGGCTCCAGCTTTGCTCAAGGTCAGCTAGATCTTGAAAAAACTGCCCAGTAAACGCGTCTGCAAAGGGTGTTAGAAGAGTTTTTCCAATATATGTACCCAGTGAGCTTAATAATTCACAAAGGTCTCTTAAATCGCTCTCAAGCGATGAGACATCTTCTTCGGCGAGCGAAATGAAACTAAGAATTTCTCTTTGATTCACTTGGAATAGTTCATACCAAAACCGGTTTTCATAAATACAACACACTGCCTCTATTAGGCCTCTCATTGGCAGTTTTTCATCAAATTTAAATTCTAGCCTAGATAATTTATTACCATTCATCACTGGCAAGAAGTACAAATCAGTGTTTGATTCAGGGTAAGTAAATAAGACTGCATTTTTATCTTCTGTGATTAAATGCTCAGGTGTCTCAATTAATGTGGAGAATCTATTCTTTTCCATATTCTTTTATTTCCAGTCGATGTCCAGTTTGCCAAAATAGCAGACACTTATGAAAATAGAAAATTTTTTAGAACTTTCTGCAAATGAGCCGAAATGGAACCTAATCGGCCCCATGTTTGATACATCTGCTATCGATTACATCAAAAATCTCCCTACTATATATGTAGATGGTGGGCTTAACTTCAAAAATGACTTAGGCAATAGAGTTGATAATAGTCCCACTTTATCTATTGGTGATGGAGATTCACTAAAGAATGAAGCCAAATTAGATGTTTTATATTCTCCAGAGAAGGACAAATCCGACCTAGAGTTGGCCCTTGAGACAGTACCAGAAAATATAGACCTAGATGCACACGGCTTCTACGGCGGAAGGATTGACCATCAATTGGTAAATATTGGTACATTCTCCAGGCATTCGTCTTTGAAAAAATCTAACATTTTTCTAGATAACAAAATCATATTTCTCCCAAAAGGAGTTTATAAATTAAGCCATAATGGGCCTTTTAGCCTACTTTCAATAGAAGCTTGTGAATTATCTATTAAAGGCAAAGTTAAGTACCCATTAAGTGAAATGCAAAAAACTTCAGCTTTAAGTGGCCTTACACTTAGTAATGAAGCTCATGGAGAATTCACAATAAGTACTTCAAAAGGCATAATGTTTATCCCAGTTGAAGCTAGTTGTATCTCAGGGTGTTTACTTTAAAATATGAACATGAATGAAATAACTCCAAATAAGCCTAGATACCAAATCCTTGATCAAATTAGAGGGTTTGCCGTCGTATTAATGATAATCTTTCATCTTAGTTATGACTTAGCAGTTTTTGGCCATGTGGATATCGAATTCCAAAAAGATCCACTCTGGTGGGGCTTTCCAAGGTTAATTGTTTTTCTTTTTATGATAGCGGTTGGTTTGAGCCTTAGGCTAGTCCATGTTCCTACAATAAAATGGAAAGGATTCTGGAAAAGATGGTTAAAGTTGGCAATGCTTGCTCTTATTATCAGTGTTTCAACTTACTTTATGTTTCCAGATAGGTGGATATACTTCGGAACCCTCCACTCGATTGCGGTCACAAGTTTAATGGCCATTCCGTTTGTCAGGTTCCCTAAATTATCTCTTATTTTAAGTTTGGCCTTTCTTTTACCTGTTATTCTCTTTAAATGGAGTGTGCCCTGGTTTGAGCTTCCCCATAAAAGCATGGATTATATTCCAGCATTCCCCTGGGTTGGCGTCGTATTTCTTGGTATATTTTTAAATTCTGTAAACTTTCATAAAATTTCTTTACCGACGAACCCTCCTCTAAATGGACTCTCATGGCTAGGTAAACACAGTTTAGTCATCTACATGCTTCACCAGCCAATTCTCTATGGTGCTGTAATGCTTGCGACAAAGGTTTTACGGCCCTAATTCCTTTTAAATCAATCGATTAGAGCATTTACACGATCATTATTTGCATGGTAAAAGATGTCCTTCGAAGGACATAGATGTTTACTGAAAAAAATATTCAAAAATTTGAAAGAAACCTAGGTGGATTAAAGTTTGCTGTTTTAGTCATTTCAGTTTTTTCAATTATGATGATTATAGGAACATTTCTGGAGAGCTGGTACGGTACGGATTTTGCGAATAGAGTTATCTACAAGAAATTCCCTTTTATGGCCGTTCAAGCGTGTATGTTTCTTTCTATTTTGTTTGCCGCTTTTTTAAGGCTTCCGCCAAAAAAGAGACTTTATGGTTTTTATACTATTCACGCTGGCCTAGTCACAATCGGCTGTGGCTCTTTAGTAACGTACATGGCCGGTATAGATGGAAATATTTTATTGCCACCAAATGAACCGACAAGAAATATTGTTCTTCCAAATGATGTTTTACGAATTACCTATCCAAATGAAGGAAGGCAAATAACAAGAGAACTTCCTTACACAGCATTTAAAACAAATTTAGATGAGAAGTTTGAAGACTTACAATTTCTAGACTATCTCCCCTACAGTGAGAACACTATCTCTTGGGAGAAGTCGTCTGAAGTCTATGAAAGCTGGCAAAGTTACCACACCAGTGAATACATGATCTCCAACCCAAATGTCTCACAAGAGTTTATTATGACTCTTCATCCAGAGGCCAAGGACTTCCAAAGCTCTTCTCGAATGGGACCACTCTCAGTTCATTACCTACCAAGTTCAATGGGCAATTGTTTTAAAGTTAAAGATAAGACAGAGATTGTTTTTTGGGAAAGTGTCAAAAAGTACTGCAAGACTCCCACTGATTATAAATCAGAAATTAGAACAACGAAGGCCGGTAATCGATATATTGTCATTAAAGAAAATGATCAGCTTTTAACTTTTTTCCCAGATCTAAGCCCATGGCCCCTTGATTCAAAACTAAGCCCTGTTCGAGATACATCACTTCGAGTATTCAACCGTAAATTATTTGAAAAATCTCCAAATTTATTTCTATTTGGTAAAGCTGCAGCTTTCTTTGATGGGGATCAATGGGAGTCAGTTAAGCTAGAATCAAAACCTGTTGATCTCCCTTGGATGGGATTTCAATTGTCACTTCTTCGACATGAGGAAAGTCTATATCCAAGTCAAAAGCCTAATTACGTAACCCCTATCCAAAGTAAGGGGGCAATAATAAAAGGTAATCAAAAGTCGATAAAAGTTAAAGTTCGAGATAGAGAATACTGGGTTACAGATTCAACTCCTATCTCATTAATGATTGATGGAAAAAAAGTAAATATTGAAATAACGAAGAAAGTAATGACACTTCCATTTGAATTCGTTCTCAAGAACTTTAAAATGGATAAAGACCCTGGAACAAACTCTCCAGCAAGTTACGAAAGTTTTGTTTCTCTATTTACATCTGATGGTCCTGAGAACCACCACATATATATGAATAATCCATTGAAGTATTCTGGCTTCACCTTTTATCAAGCAAGTTACTCTCAAAATAAAGACGGTAGTTACAACTCAACTCTCTCTGCCAATGTTGACCAAGGTAGACCCATTAAATACTTTGGGTCCATCTTATTAGTTTTAGGCAGTCTTTGGCACTACTACATAACGCGAAAGAAAAAGCGTACAAAAACAGTTAGTGTCGAAAATAATAAGGAAGTATTAGCATGAAATCATTTGTATTTATTCTTCTTTTATCTCTTTCATTTTCAACCTTTTCTGCTGATATCGATTTTTGTACAGACAAGCTAGGTAATCTCCCCATCCAACAAGGTGGAAGAATCAAACCTCTCTATGTTCATGCTGCTGAGTCTATAAAATACATTACAGAAAAATCTAAAGTTGGAGACGTCTCAGCAGTTACTGCTTATTGCTTTCTTTCATTCCATTCAATGGGAATTGATAATAAACTAGTATGGAAAGCGACGGTACAACACCATCAGCTAAGAGAAAAATTTGAATTAAAAGAGAAGAGAGTTTCACTTGATACTCTTCTCGAAACAAAAGACGAGTTAGTCTTAGAGTGGCGAAAACAAAAAGACGAAACAAGTTACAAAAAGTCCCTAGATAAATTGCTGAGAAGAATTCAGTTATATGAAGAGATTAAGAATGGAGCAAACTGGCTTCTCTATGAAAAAATCGAATCAGAGGGAAAATGGGTTATTCTTCCTGAGTTTTTAAAAAAAGAAAAAGTTGAAAAAGAAAGTAAAAGCTCTACGACTCCATTCTCTAATGTCTTAATGAAAAGTGAATCAGATTACATTTCAGATCATGGAGATGATTTCAAACTAGAGTTAACTTTCGCTAAGCTTAAACTTCCTTTATGGGCACTCTCTTTAACTTTGTTAGGACTTGCTTCTCTAGTTCTCACTTCAAATTTATATGCTCCACTCTTTTTTGCTTTATCTACAGTCGCTGTAGAGACAGTTTATATTACTCTTAGAGTAATAATTTCAGGCCGGGCCCCTGTTACTAATATGTATGAAACAGTTCTCTTTTCAGGGTT
>JAGSHI010000092.1 GCA_023954635.1 Bacteriovoracaceae bacterium | reverse complement strand
GTTTATGAAAGCTCAAATTGATGATGCAATAAAGAACGGGGCCAAAGTTCTTCTCGGTGGAAATATTATCGAAAGCAAAGGGAACTTCTTTGAGCCGACACTACTTGTAGATGTAAATCACGATATGGAAGTGATGACTGAAGAAACTTTTGGACCTGTTATTGGAGTGATGAAAGTTAAAAGTGATGATGAGGCGATTGAACTTATGAATGATACTGACTTCGGATTAACTTCATCAGTATTTTGTACAGATGAAGAAAGAGGTGAAGCTATTCTCTCTCAAATCAACTCCGGAACTGGTTACCTTAATTGTTGTGACCGTGTTTCGGGCTGGCTCCCATGGTCAGGAAGAGGACAGTCTGGTTTAGGTTCTACTCTTTCGAAGCATGGACTTTATGCTTTTTGTAATCCTAAAAGCCTACATATTAGATCATAAAAAAGGCCTTTCAAATGAAAGGCCTCTCTTACTAACAATAAAAGTTATTAAATTCTTTTATTTACCAAGAACATCATTACGAGTTGTCTCAGCAATTCCCGCTGCCTCGGCGATCAGGTCATCAGGAACACTAAGTTCTTTCAAAGTTGCTCCTAGATTTTAAACAACGGCATTAAAATGATCGTCATTCAAACCTTGCTCAACTAATTTTGCATGAGCATCTCTCATATCTTTTCCACCAAGTTTTTCAAATAATGTAGACATAAATCCTCCTTAAATTTTAGTTTTTAAAGGTTAACTGGGCACTCTATCTGAGTAAACGGGGCAATGTATGATTTTAATCACTTCTACGTGGCTAAACGCAACAAACAAACTTGACCATCTTTATTAGATAAAGAAAAATCAATGTATCTACTATTAAGAGGTACCGCAATGGGTCAGAATTTGTTTGATTGGATGTTACTAATTATTCGCTGGGTGCATATCGTGGCCGGCATATGCTGGATTGGTGAAAGTATTTTCTTCATGTGGCTTGATAGAAGTCTCAAAAAGAACCCAGATAATACTCATCCAGGTCATGTTGGTGATCTTTGGATGGTTCACGGTGGTGGCTTTTATAAAGTTGATAAACTTCTAATTGGTCCAACAAAAGTTCCAGAAAGTGTTCATTGGTTTAAATGGGAAGCCTTCTCCACTTGGGTAAGTGGGATGATTTTGCTCGGTTTAATTTTTTATACAGGAGGAGGAACCTTTCTTCTCGATGATAATATCTCAGACATCAGTTACGGTGGGGCTGTAGCGCTCAGCCTTGGTTGCATTTTTGGTTCATGGTTTATTTACGATTTTCTTTGGGAGAGAGAATTTGCTCAAAAAGGGATCATGGGGCATGTCTTAACAGCTGTGATGTTTGTAGCTCTCACTTGGATTCTTACTCATACTCTCTCTGGACGAGCTGCTTACATTCACATGGCCGGAATTATGGGGACATGGATGGTTGGTAATGTTTGGATGAGAATTCTTCCACGCCAACAGAAAATGATTGATGCTTCCAATCGTGGAGAAGAAGTTAATCAGCAGTGGGGAAAGAACGCAAAGTTTAGAAGCACACATAATACTTACTTCACTCTCCCTGTTATTTTCATCATGATTTCGAATCACTTTCCTGCAACCTATGGTCACGATAAAAACTGGCTTATACTTATCCTCCTTTGTATTGGTGGTGGTGTTGTTAGACAATATTTCGTTTTACGAGAAAGTCTTCCAGCGAAAGCAAAGTTTTTTCTTATTCCTGCTCTTGTTTCTTTTATTATTCTTTTTAATATGACTCTTGAGTCTGATGATGGTGAAGTCGTTTCAGTTGATGATACTTCTGTTTCTCAAACGACAGAAGCTGTTCCTTCTCCAACTGCAACACCAGTTATCTCAGAAACTCCCGTCACAGACACCCCGGAGACTCCTTCAGTTATTGGATCAGTAAATGGAGTGATAACATTTAGTGGAACAGCTCCTAAAAAGAAAAAATTAAGGCTTCCTAAATCCTGTGCTAAACAACACAAAGGCGATATCTATCTAGATAATGTACGACTCAAAAACAAAAATCTTGAAAATGTTCTTGTTAGAATTAGTAAAGGACTCGAAGGCAAGTCTTTTGATCGTACTGCCCCTCAGTCTGAAGTTGTTCTAGATCAAAAAGGGTGTATCTATATCCCACGAGTTTCAGCATCAATGGCCGGTCAAAAAGTAAAATTCAAAAATAGTGATCCTATTTTTCATAATGTGAAGGCCGTTACTAAAAATAACAAAAAGTTCAACAAAGCAATGCCGAAGCAACATACAAGCTTTACTAAGGTTTTTGATAAACCGGAGTTTACGATTCAAGCAAAGTGTTCAGTTCACCCGTGGATGGGAGCGTTTATTGCAGTTTTTGATCATCCATTTTTTGCAGTAACAAGTAGTACTGGTAAATTTTCAATTAAAAATTTGCCTGGAGGAACTTATACTCTTGAAGCCTGGCATGAAGTATTTGGTAAGTTAGAAAAACAAATTACCATTGATGAAACAAATTCTAATCTTAGTATGAATTTCGATTTTAAATGATAAATCCGAACTTCCTCCTCATTATAGCCTTACTCTTCGTGGGAATTATCCTTCGAAGAGTAAAAGAGTTCCCAGATAGTACGTCAGTTGTACTGAATAAAATGGTTATTTGGGTTGCTCTTCCAGCAGTTATTTTCAAACAGATTCCAAAGCTTACTTTTGATTCTAGTATTCTCATTCCGATGATCACTCCGTGGATGATCATTCTTGTGACTTCTCTTATTGTTTATACTTGCGGAAAGATTTTTAAAATTGAGCGCAAAACACTAGGGGCCTTATTACTTTTAATTCCTCTAGGAAACACTAGTTTCTTAGGGTTTCCAATGATTGAGGCACTAAGAGGTCCAGACAGTATTATTTATGCTGTCATCTACGATCAACTAGGTTCTTTTTTTGGTCTTTCAGTTTATGGTGTTTTAATTGTTAGTATCTTTGCAGCGGGAGAAAAGCCGACCTTTTTAGCTGTCGCCAAGAAGGCCTTTCTTTTTCCTCCTTTTATTTCAATGATTGCGGCCTTCACTCTCTCGAGGTTTATGACTTGGTCTCCAGGTTTTGAAAAGGCCCTTTCTGTTGTTGGGGGAACTCTTGTTCCGATGGCGATGATTGCGGTTGGTTTTCAACTTAAAATTAAACTCTCTAAAAAGAGCTACACTTATTTAAGTCTTGGTCTTCTGACAAAATTGATTCTCTCACCTCTTTTAGTTCTTCTTTGTTACAAGTTAATTTCATTAGATTCTGAAGCGGCGAACGTGAGTTTTCTTGAGAGTGCTATGCCTCCAATGATTACGGCCGGTGCTGTTGCAATTGATAGTGGTTTAGATGAGGATCTTTCTGCTGGAATGGTAGGGATTGGAATATTTATCAGTTTCCTCACCCTGCCTTTGCTAAACAATTTTATTTAGCTCCAGGTAACTTAAGACTTAAGTCTAGTTCTATGAATTCACCTGGATTAATAGAAGCAAGTTGTAGACTAACTCTAACTTTAATATAACCATCTATAATATCTTGTTCAGACATAGTTTCACCTAGCCCAACTTCGACTTTAAATGATTCTTGAATAGAGCCTCCCGCCAGAGCGCCCATACTCCACCGACTTTCCAGAAAGATAGAAAAAGATGTTTTTATACTCTCCCACGTACTCTGAGTATTGGGATAAAATATAAATTCATGGTCAAGAAGATCCTGGAAAGATTTTCTAACCATAGAAACATTTCTGCGGGAGTTAATATATCGAAAATCGTAAGAATTCCCATCTAAGGTTCTTATTCCCCAAACTACTGGTCCACGATTAGGAAGTGATCTTATAGAACAAATTGAAAGCCCATTGATAGGAGCATTCAATTCTGCCATTTCCTCATCTGTTAAGTGATATTCAAGACCTTCAAAGCCTTTTAATTCAATATTTCCAGGTGGTTTCCACTCTGGATATTGACTCGTATTTGAGAAAATTCCAGCAACAGAGGGAGTTGGATCTATATACATTCCTTGTATTCCAATTGATTCATCTACAACAAAAAGTCTTCCAAAGTAAACAGCTGCATAACTTCGCGCTTCAGTTAAATCTTGAGCCTCATCACGCCATTTAATGACATCTTCAAAAGACATTTGTCCTTCATGTTTTGGATCTATTAAAAGAAAAGAATCCCTTTCTTTTACAAGATCAAGTGCATGACTTCTGACTCTTGTCGCTTCACTTTCTCTTAAATTTGCAAGAACAGGTAAAACCAAAGTTGCATAGTGAGTAACTCCTCGCAAATTATGAAAACGAGAAATAACATCATCAGCTTGCAACTCTCTTCCTTCAGGAATTTCAACTCGAGTAACGAGGGCCTCTTGTCCTCCGTTTTCAAAAAACTTTTTCATTTGAATATGGGCCAATCGGTGTTCATATCGGCTAGATGAGTTACCTATAAAAATACTTTCGAAGTCGTTTAATGAAAGTACTCTTACCGCTCCATCAAGGGGACCTTGCGGATAAGTGTCCACAAAAGCGACAGCCCCCATATAAACACCAACATTACTTGGCGGAAGTGAACGATCTGGGTTCGGGTATGTAGCCTGTACTAGCTTCTCCTCAGAGTTACAACCTAGGAAACTAAAAGTGACCAGTAAGGAAATGAAAAGCATTTTCATTTTGAGCTCCAAAATATTAGGATATTTTATTTGACTCGGTGTAGCGTGAGCTCTCCGGTAAGTCAATCAAGACTTCACCGGAGGGCCAAGAGGTAGTTATGATTTTAGGTAGTTAAAGACTTAGTTTTATATTTAACTTCTCATTTTCAAGATTTGAAGAAACGATCTGGTTTGAATTTCTTCCATAGTCAGACCTGTTTTTTCCACTTCTTTCATCGAAATAGCTCCACAGTTCATGGCCTTCAAAAAGTAATTCAATAAACCTTGCCCTGTTGCCGCATCATCAAAGACATCACCAACAAGAGTTGCCTTCGCAGCAACTTCAACAAAGTTTTTAAGTCTAACTGTCACCTGATCCAAACTTTCTAAAAAGAAAGAGTAAAGAGCAGCATACCTAATAGGAATTTGAGCAGGGTGAAGATCCCAACCTTGATAGTAACCATTATAAAGAGAATGTCTGATATGTCCGTAAGCTAGTTTCCAAGCTCCATGAATGACTCTCATATTTTCTTCTTCTTGTTCTTTAGTCAGCTCACCTTTATGTGGTCCAACTGGCATAACATTAGTGGCTCCATCAGAAAGCCAAATACCAGTTCCAGAAAGAGCTACCTTCATAACTGATTTTGCATAATCACAAGCACTATGATCCATGGCCTGATATTCAGCAGTGATATTAACAGAAGCTGTATAATCGTATGTTCCAAAGTGAGCTGCAATACAACGTCCACGTGCCGCTTTAACAAAACTAGGAATAGCACACTCTCCAGTAGGCGCCATTAATGTTTCAGGAAGCTCAACCATAAATTCCATTTTAAGAGAGTCTGGTTTGAAGTCCGTATTTTGCTCTAGGATATCAAAAAGATTTACCAAAGCTTTAATCTGGGAAAGAGAAGTTACTTTAGGAAGAGTCACAACAAATCCTGATGGAAGTTCCCCATTCGCCTCTTTTGCTAGAGTCGTTAGAAAAATATCTAGAGTTCGGATACCTCTTTTTTTATTTTCTTCAGAAAAAGACTTAATTCGAATTCCAATAAAAGGAGGAAGTGTACCTTCTTTCATTCCCTTCGCAACTTCTGTCGCTGCTCTTACCGCAGTCTCATCTTCTTCACTATCAGATCTATTTCCGAAACCATCTTCAAAATCAATTCGAAAATCTTCCAGTGCTTCTTTGTTGATCTTATCTTCAACTCGATTATAAACAATTTCTGCAATCTCATCGGAGCAAGTCATCTCAAGAGCAGATTTTAATGTTTTCCAATCAGGAGCATAGGCCTTGAAGTTTCTATTAGATAGCTCTCCAATTTTCACAGCAGTATCTGATTTAAAAAGGTGGGCCCCACCATAAACAGTATGAACAGGTTGTCTACTTCCAGTATCCCCCATTCTGTAATCTGTAATGACGTCGTTAGCGGCCTTTAAACCTTCAAGTATTCCACCAATATTAGCTTCATTAAATGTTGTATTCATCTCTAACTTCCTCTGTATGTTGAATAGCCATACCCGCTGATAAGCAGAGGCACATGAAAATGTTCACTCCCATTCTCAACTTCAAAAACAATTGAAGCTTCAGGGTAAAAACACTTTTCTCCTAAGTTTTTATAATACTCACCTGTATCAAAACTAATTCTATAAACTCCTGATTCAAGTTTGTAGTCGTCTGACAAGAGGGCCTTTACTCTTCCGTCAGAATTAGTTGACCCAAAAGCAATATTCTTAAATTCAGGACCTACTTTTTTGTCGAGTGTTACTTTAATACCAGCGCCAGGTTTTCCCTTTGCAGTATCAAGAACATGTGTAGTTATCGGACTCATGCCAATTTCTCCATTCTAATATTTGTTATTTTAATTTGCTCTTCTGATGCAATTTTTAATTCAACTTCTCTTTCATTGTTTATTCGAGATTTTATAATCTCCAACATCTCACTGGCACTCTTTCCGGTAGCACAAACAATAAAAATAAACCCATTATTCTCATAGTACTTCTGATTAAGATCGGCCATCTCGTGGATAGCCACCTCATCTGCTTCACTCATTCCAGACTGTTCACCTGAAGCCAGCTTCTTAGTACTTTTATATTTTTCTTTTAAAGAACTAACATCTCCAATTTTTGGATGCCCATCAAATGCTTCTAACCAATCACTCTCCTCTAACTTTGAGAAGTGTTGATCTGAAACTGTCTTCATACTTTCCAAATTTGAAAATGGTCTTGAGTTAACCATTTGGTCAACCCACTTTGAAGCTGTACAACAATTAAGGAATACGTCTTTAGCGTCGTTGTCCTTTAATGTATTTAGTTCTTCAATATTCAAGCAAGTCTCCCATTAACTCTCATTCTACTCACTCCACCATCTGGATAAATGTTAAGCTTGACGTGGGTAAAAGGGCCTTTCGCTTTTAGCTCTTCAAATGTATGTTCTTTGTCTGCTTCTAATTTTGTTTGATCGAGAACAGTAATCCAATCAACTGAATCCCAATCATCATATCCTTCAGAAAGATCAGCTGCTAAAAGAGAAAAAGTATCAGGAAAATTTCCTTTAAAGTGACATGTATCAATTAAGACATTATCGAGAAGGCCTCTTTTCCCAAGTTGAAGAATAAGCCAGTCATACCCGGGCTCCCTCTTTCTCTTTGTCTCCCAGCCATCACCCATATTAACTCCTCTTCCAGGAGCATTAATATTATCTTGATGGCTAAAGTACATATCAGAACAAAGAAGGGCCTTCCCTTCATTTCCAACATAGGCCAAGTCAATAACATCTTCTTTAGTAACAGTTGACCAGTCACGCTTAACTTCACCAAAAACACGAAGTCTCGCAACTCCGCCATCTGGATAAATATTAAATCTTAAATGAGACCATTGCTTGTCATTATTTATTTCTACTAAGTGTTGAGAACCTGGATTCATTTTTGTATCACCCAGAATTTCAGTCCAATCTGTAGAATCAGTCGGATCTTTATCAGGTGACCAACAGGCCTCTATTGAAACCGAATTTGGATGATTCCCTGTAAAGAAATTTGTATCGACATCAAAGGCCTTGATAACCCCAGGCAAGCCTAATTTTATGATTGCGTAATCATGCCCCTCAGTTCTCTTTCTTCTAGACTCCCATCCATCCATCCACTTACCGAATTCAGTATATCTTTCAGGAATAAAAATTCCTCTTTCAGGTTTAAAGAGGTTCTCGATAGGTGCAAAGAAATCATCAGTCACATAGAGAGCTTTTGTACCAAGCCTCTCTTCAGCCAGATTTATCCAACGATTTTCAAACGATTTGTCATGTGTCTCAGGTCTAACTACTGTTTCCACTATTTTCCTTTTAGTAATGTTTCTCCATGAGGAGTATCGAGAAAAGTATTGTTTTCGAAAACAATTTCTCCTCTAAGAAAAGTCTTATGGACTTTTCCAATGACTTCTCTTCCTTCATACGGAGTTATTTTATGTTTATGATAAATATCTTCTTTAGAAATTTTGAATTCAAAGTCAGGATCAAAAACAACGAAGTCTGCATCTAGACCGACTTGAATTTTTCCTTTTTTATTTTCTAGGCCTAGAAAATGACTCGTTTTCTCACTCATCATTCTAAATAGCTTAGGAATAGTCATTCCTCGCTGTTTGAACTCTGTCCACATCAAAGGAAGTCCAAACTGAAGTGAACTAATTCCACCCCATGCTTTTTCAAGGTCTCCACTATCCATCAACTTTAAAGCAGGAGTACATGGAGAATGATCAGAGACAACAAAGTCTATGACTTCTTCTTCAATTCCTTTCCAAAGTTTTTCATTATTAGACTTACTCCTTATCGGAGGACAACACTTAAATTGTGTTTTCCCATCAGGAATATCTTCAGAGTTTAAGAGTAAGTAATGTGGGCAGGTCTCAACAGTAAATTTGCCATCTGGTTTCGAGGCCTCTATTTCATTTAAAAGGTCTGCAGAAGAGAGATGAACAATATGAACCTTGCAACTATGCTGCTTAGATTTATCAATCATTAACTTTATCGCATTATTCTCCCAAGAGTTTGGACGTGAATCCACAAAACTTTGGTACTTCTCGGTAATTTCAGATTCTGTTTTCTTATCATCGATTTCAGCATGAATAAGATAAGGGACATCATGTTGAGCAATGATAGGCATGGCCTTATCTAAATCGTCTTCACTCATTTCAGGAAACTCTTTAATTCCTGAATCAATTAGAAAGGACTTCACTCCGTAGACGCCATTCTGTAAAAGGTAATCCAAGTCTCCGATACTTTCAGGAACAACTCCTCCCCAAAAACCAACATCAATATGAAGTTTCCCAGCGAGAGCAGTTATTTTTTCATCTAGAGCATATTTAGTTGTGGTTACCGGCAGGCAGTTTAAAGGCATATCCATAACTGTTGTGATTCCACCAGCTGCTGCAGACTTTGTGGCAGTTTCAAAACCTTCCCATTCAGTTCGGCCAGGCTCATTAATATGTACATGAGTATCAACAAGGCCTGGAGCAATAACAAGATCTCCAAAGTCTGTAATCTCCCCTTCAAAATCCGAAGGAGGAATATCTACAATTCGCCTTATCTTTCCATCATCAAAAACAACCCATCTTTTAGAGAGTTCGCTTTCAACCAGGACACGAGTGGATGTGATACATTTCACTTATTTACCTTCATTATAGTAAGCCCCAATTCTAGAGAAAAAGTGAATGTTTGCCAAAGCATGTAAAGTCGTAACCTGTAACCATAAGCCATTGAAATTATATACATATTCGAGCGTAATATAAGTTTTACAAATCGTCACCACGTCGCGTCATTCAATGATATACATCATGGGATCTAAAAATTTTGAAAACTAACAACGGACACTTACCTAACAGGAGAAAAATATGTCTAAGAAACTAGCAACCCTAGCGGTTCTTGCCACAACACTGACAATCTCTAGCGCCTTCGCTCAACGTGACGGTCGTAATGGAGACAGAAGAAATGAATTTAAAGTATGTAAGCCATACAGAATGACAGTAGAAACACTTTCAACTCAACTTGGAAACTTTGAAGACGAAGTACTTGCTCCACTTCAGAGAAGACTTGATGACCAAAGAAGAAGAGTTTCTCAAAGAATTTCAGAAGAAAACAAAATTGAAGGTGCGATTCGTTCAATTAATAGAAATATTACTTCTTCAGAAAGAAGATTAAATTCAATTCCTGGACTTATTATAGCTAACAATAACAGCATCAAAGGTTCCCAAGCAAAGATCCCAGTTCTTCAAGGACAAATTGCTGACCTTGAAAGTCAACTCTCAAGTGCAGGTTGGTTTAAAAGACAAAAGCTTAAACTGAAAATCAAAGCTAGAAAAAATGATATCAAAGACGAAAGAAAAAATATTGAAAAGAAAACACAACAAAATGCAAACATGGAAGCAGAAAGAAACTCTCTTCCAGGAACAATTTCTAACCTAAGAGGAAGACTTGCACAAGCTCAAGACAACCTTTCTGCTCACAGAAACCAAACTCCATCTCTTGATCAATTAAGAGACGAAGAAATCAGACTTCGTGATCAATTAGACTCACAAGCAGAGCTTAGAGCAACAATGAAAAGAGACCTTGGTATTGCTTCTTTTGACTTAGATAGATGTGTTGAGATCAGAAAAGATGCTATGACTTATAGAGAACTTATGAAAATGGCAAGAAGACTTCGTGCAGCCAACTGTGATGTTGAGCTTGTAAGAAATAGACTTCCATACAATATGAGACCAATCTCTGTGAGAGCTTTCAACCAAGCCGCAAAGCTTATTTGTGAGCCTCTTGAAGCTGACAACACAGGAACTAGTGTTAATCAGTAAGAGCATAAATTTAAATTAAATTTAAAAAATGCAGGGCCTCTATTTGAGGCCTTGTTTCTTTTTGAGGATATTCAAGAGTTCTTTGTGTTTGTACCTTCCCTCTTTATAATTCCCTTTATATTGAACAAGATGTCTAAGATAGAGAATGATATTCTTGATCCTCACGTCCCTAATATCAATGTGAACTGGAAATTTAGACATTTGAGATTCTTTATTCAAAGACTGAGGATTATCAATATACTTATAAAGCCAAACATTATCTTGTTTTTTCCAATTTGCAGACTCCATCAGATCTGGCCCAATCTCTCCTCCAAACCCATGAATTTGATGACAAGTCAGACATTGCTTAACAAAATTAAGATACCCCCAATTCGTATTAACACTGGCAGACTTTTCAGGTTTCAATTTATTAGGAAGTTCATTGATAATTCTGATAGATTTGATGGCCCATGGCCAATGATGGCGTCTCTTGGTTGCATGACCTTTTTTATAACTTTCTTTCCAAACCAAATAAAAATCTCCCAATTCAACTAGATTTTTACTAAATCCATTTATTGTCGTAAACTTTGCTTTCCCCTTGCCCTTAAAAGCAATATAGGATTTATCTGATCTAAATTTCTTAGCCTCAATATAGGCAACATATCCATCGTGACACTCTATTTGAACAAAGTTATTTTCTTCCTTTATATCGCTCCAGAAAGAATGAATAATATTATCCATACTGAAACCATAAAAAGTTTCTAGTCTCCTAGTTGATAAATTGTATGTAGATACTTCTCTTGGAATGAAACGTTTTTTCATCTGATCTAAAGTAAGTTTTTTAACTCCAATAGGAGTATGAAATTCAATAACCGCTTGCTTACCAGCAAATGCCAGGTTCAAAAGAAAGCAATTGATCAAAATAATCAGAGATAGGTTTTTCATATCAAAAGGATACATTTTTAAATTCAGCTGATCAAATTCAAATACACCTTATCGGGCTGTTTGCTCTCACATACGTTTCCATACTTTCCCAAAAATATGCTGAATGAGTCTTAAAAGCTGGAAATATTTTACTCACAGCACTTCCAACCATTCTCTCTAGGACATGCCCAATTTCACTTGGGAAAGCTACAGTATATTTTTTCCTCTTTGATAGCCTTCTGCCATTAACTTTAAACCGATAAGGAATCTTTTTTCCACCAATTGCAGGAATCCACCTAGGTACTGTAAATGTTTTCCACGTGATGCCATCAACATCGAAGCCGACCTGATCTTTTAGATTTATTAATGCCATTATGAATATCTTTAAGAAACTTCCTTTTGCTTTAAAGCTGGCAAGTTTCCATCCCGGCTCTTCGTAATTACTAATGTGTGGATAGTTATCGACAAGATCACCATATGTTATTGCTCCAGGTTGTTTTACAACTCCCTGGAAAAAAGCGAGATGAATGCCAACTTGTGTTCCAGTCGCTGACCTTGAGATCCTCGCCATATGTCTTCCCCAGCAAGAGCTTTTGATGACAGCATTTCCATTTTCATAGCCAGTCAACTTTATCTTGCTAACGCCTACAACATCATCCCATTTACCATCAAACATCATTCTTCTTTTTTCTTCTGTATCCTCAACAAATTTTGAGACTTCTGAGTCTTTTTCAATATTCTTATGTACGTCATGTAGTTTATACGAGACTACCGAAACCCTTCCATCAGTAACGTCTAAAATAAGACTCCCAACAGCTAACCCGTGGGCACCAGTTTGAACGATAGGAACATGTTTTCCTTTTGAGTTAGGTTGATAAATAACTTTCTCAATTCTGTCAT
>JAGSHI010000159.1 GCA_023954635.1 Bacteriovoracaceae bacterium | reverse complement strand
CAAAGACTTTATAATCTTCTTGGAACAACTGATGATGTCGTTGAAGGCCTAAAAAGTATTGTTCTCGATAAGGCCATGAATGATGTGAGAACACTTACTCATTTTAATGCCATAAAAGAATGTTTAAAGAGTGAAGCTCCTCCAGAGTATGAGACGGTTCACCTGATGGTTAAAGATCCATGGCTCATTGTCTCGGACTCTTTGCAATGCTCTCAAGATGAAATGAATGATCTGGTCTTTAAACAGATGATTGAAATTTCAAAACCTGAAGAGCTAATGGAGTCATTTGGGTTGGTTGAAGGTGCTGAACTAACTGATGAAAAAATTGCTCACGTTATTGCCAATACAATTTCAACATCAATTTATATCTATATTGTGAAGTCGATCTATTATCAAATACAAAATTCAAATGTATTTAGGCATGTCCTAAATGAGGCAGATCACTTTGATGAGTATTTTGTGAATAAACTTTCTCAAGTTACTCTCGCGACAGGAGAGCAACTCGTTAGGGATTTATTTTCAGAAGCTTCTTGAACTATCTATTACTGGCTTCTGAGCCTTCACCATTTTCAGAATCATTATTTTCACCAAGAGATAACTTGTCACTGGCAATTCTTCTTTGAATATCTAAAATAACTTTTTCTCGCTCAGTGTCTACGAAACGATCAGCTACACCATTTAAGAATTTCTCGGCCAGACCTTCTGGATAAAAGCAACCATGTTTGAGAATAAACTTGGGATATTTTTCAATCATTTCGTCTTGAAACTTCGATTTTGCTGTTTCTATACCAGCTGATCCTGGACGGTGTTGGCGAGATGAACAAGCATATGTATCACAGGCGACTTCTCCATTAATAAAAAGAGAATAATTAACATTTCCTCTTTCATCGACAACTTTGTCTAGTTTACAAGAGTTTACTTTTCCATCTTGGCAAAACTTTTTATTCCAACCAACCATTGGGTCATCTACTCTGTAAAAACTATTTGTTTGTACAACTTCTTGTCCAAGGAGGAGTTCATATTGGGTCTTTCTAGTGATTTCTACTTTATCAGCATCGATTGATCTAATAGAGCAATGCTTCCCTCGATGATATTCTTTTTGGCATTTAGAGCTAAAGAAAATTCTCGAAATATAATACATAGAATTAGAACTCCTAGGAGTTATTGTGTGTTTCTTTCCATTAAATTCAACACTAATTTTAAATTTGGGGTTTTCTTTATCTATATCTGGAGGTTCATGAAAAGATGCTCTACATTTATGTTCTGATAATTTATTACAAAGACCTGCTGAAGAGAGATTGTAAGTTCCTTCTAGGGCATCTGCTAGAGTTGAGATCATCATGCCCGAGTTTTGGCTTTCGAATTGATTGTTAACTTTGAGTGGAGCATTAGGCCTACTGCTTTTAATCTTTCTTGTGACTTCACAGCCTTTTGTACTTTGATCTTTCTTAAAGGAGTTACAAATGTCTTTTTTATTTTCTATGGCCTCTAATAGAGGAGAAATGATATGACTTCTCGCAAATACGGTTGTACCAATTAAAAGTTGAAACTCACCGTTCACTTTTTTGACATGACAAGAACCAATAGATTTTTCTTTCTTGTGAATAATCTTTTTTAGCTCTCCTGTTTCTGAATCTTTCCTTTTGGACCAAACTTCTACATCATCTTCAAAGTAACTTTCTGAAATGAGTTTGCCCTTTTCGTCAAATCTACTTATCGTTTTTCTTTTCCCTGGGTTTTTTGTGGATGTTGATTTTTTCAGCTTACCGTTTCGATAATATCGATAGAGGTTTTCAATTAACGTTTTTCCCATATCAAACATACTTCGATCAAGCAGTTGTCCTCTCTTGTCATACTCGAGATATTCACCGTCTGATTTACCGTCATTGTAATTCATTAAAACAAGGTTTTTTCCTGTTTTAGGATCTCTTTCTACAAATCTACCGTGACGTACATTATCTTTGAAGCTCTGCTCTCTAGTGATCACATTTCCAATTTTTAAATAACTCTTTCCGTTTCTTTTACCATCTTTGAAAGTTGTAATATTTAATTCTCTTCCTAGGTTGCTTCCATTTTGAAATCCATGATCAACACATTTTGGACCATGCTGCATATTTGAACCACTTCGAGTACATTTCACACCATCTCGAATTTCGACTTGAGTAGCACCTTGCGGGCACTTGATATCGCTACATTTGCTTTGAGAAAAACTATTCGTTGAATAGAGTAAAGCTAGCCCTAAGATAAACAAACCCAGTACCTTCATAAAATTCTCCTATATGGTTTATTTATCGGAGAATTTTGGTCGGATACTGAGTTTATTTGTAATTAAGCTATGATATCAGTTAGTTAGAGTTAGTCTTCATTTTCCTCCAAGTCATCGACAGCCTCCTCTAAGGCCTCGGCCTTTTTGCTCTTTCTTCCTCCTTCTGTGCCACTGTGACCAGTTGCCACGACGTGGCCGTCTCTATTGATGATTTCCGCTCGAATAACTTTGTCTCCATCTCTTTGTTTAACTTTTGTATATTTGATTCCGTAAGCGGAAACGAGAGTTGAATAGAATATAGTGAAGATGATTACGGCCGATTTCATAATTGTAGAAAAATTTCTCATACTCTTAGTCCTGTTAAAAAAGCTTTATTGCTTTTCCTGTAATCAGATTCGCAAGGATTTAACCAAGAGGTAATAGGTGCATTTTGCTCCACCCATGAAATGAAAGGTTTGTAAGAAAGTTTTATTTTAAGGAGGCTTTGTTGCGAGGCAAGGTTCGAAGTGACATTAAAAATCCCCTTCCCTGAGCAGAGAAGGGGATCATAAGCTATTTAACTGGCAGTCTTCTTAAAGCCGTATGGATTAACTTCAAGAGGTGCTTCAACAAATTGTTTTTCTACCTTTGAACTCTCTTTTGCTAATTTAGCAATTGGAATAGATTTTTTTCCACGCTCCATTGGAGGATTGAGGTTTGAGGCCTTTTCGATTTTTTGGCTCTCCTCAAGAAACTCTTCAGGAAGAATGTCTTGATGATCAATCAAACTAAAGACAGACTTCGAAAAGAAATTATCAACCTGAACTCGACGCTTAAGAAGGTGAGTTGCTTTTCCAACATAACTCACAACATTGGCGCGATCTTCTGGACTAAGTGTCTCTGCGAATTCGTACTCTTCAATACGTTTGAGAGTTAACATCACAGGAACTAATGAACTTTCAGAGATGACATAGACCATGTAATCAGGGAAAGGAATATAGAATGACTTAATCACGTGTAGACAATTGTCTGGAACGACTAAGAACATTTCTCTTCTGACATCTTCTCCAACCAGGTACTTCTTAAGGTTGATCGCCTGCTCTTTTATATACTTTGGAAAGTTGTCCAAATTGTCGTTGGCAGGGGACTTGGCATCAAAGACAACCATTTGATCGGCCACTCTGATGACATTGTCTGGATTCTTGTTTCCAGGAAAGTCTTCGAGATATTCAATCTGATTTTTAATACAAGTATCGCGCATGAAGTTTTCAATATTCACTTCATGAGTTCTCCAAGTCTTTTTCATGGCATCAAACTCTTCTTTACGAAGCTTTTCACGTTCTTCTCTTAAGCGTTGCTCTTCTTCTTGTCTGGCATTAATTGCTGACTGAAAGGTGGCCATCTTTTCGTCGTATCCTTTTTGACGACTTTCATTTTGTTCGGTTAATCTCTCAAGTTTCTTTTCAAGGTCTTTAATTTGATCTTTAGAGAGATTAAGCTCGCCTCTGGTTTCATCTGAAAGTTTCATGGCCGCAACTCTCAGTGTTTCATTTTCCACTACTTGAGAATTGAGATCTGTAATTTCACTTTCGTAATTTCTCATTTTTGAAGTCATCTCAGAATTTTGCTTAACAACTTCATCTTTAATGGTTTTGATCCTCATCAATTCTTCTTTTTCGATATTTAAAGAATCAATTTTGTCGTTAAGACTTTTAACTTCTCCTGTATATTGGGTTCGAAGAAGTTGAATCTGATTTTGAAGTTCATCTTTAATAGCTTTTTCTTTGAGAAGAACTTCTCTTTCTGTTGAAAAAATCCCGAGCCTTTTGTGTTGGTCTTCTTTCTCTTCTTTCAAGAGATTAATTTGATTTTCAAATTGTTCTTTAATGGCCTTGATTTGAAGTAATTCACCTTTCTCTTCATTAAGCCTTTGAATGAGTCCCTTGTAGCTATCAACTTGTTCTTTATAATCTTCATAACTATCTTGGACTTGGGTATATTTAGTTCGAAATTCAGTAATGCTTTGATCTTTTTCAAGGCCAAGCTCTTCTTGATGCTGAACCCTTGCAGTGAGTTCTTCAATTGTTTTTTCATAGACATTGAACTTCTCTTCAATCTCTTCAAGATCGATGTTTTCATCTTGATATTTTTGTTTGCTGAAGTACCAGGCTGAGATACTTCCAAAGACTAGCCCAATAGCTACAAAGATTAGTTTTTCCATACTTGCTCCTAACGACGTGCCAAAATAGCGAAGACCAAAGTCTATTCGATAACTTTGGCCCACGAAAAATCATAGAGTTGAGTAAATCACAGCTTCTCTTAAGGTTTGCCGGATACCCGCTTTAAAGCTTGTTTAGGGCTTTGTGCGGATATCACGGGCAATAAATAGTGGCGCTTTAGGCGGCCTTCTTCTGATTTACTTGTACTTGGCCACCCTTGATTTCGATGAGCTCGCGAGTGCCGTAGGCGTAGACTTCAATTGTGCCACCTCGAAGAAGGTAGGAGTTAACGGTTTCGATTTTTACTCCGTCGACCATCGTAAATTCGAGGATGTCGTTGTCCTCGCCAACTACTTTGAGTTTTTTCTTAGGGTTTAATCTAGGTGTTTTGCTGAAATTTGAGGTCATAAGTGCTCCCTGTTTGTTTTTGCCTTAACAAAAGGTAACAAGGAGCTGTCTCGAAAAGTGAGACAATAGGGCTTTTTAGTTTGGACTATGAAGAGCGGCCTTGTTTCCTTCGCTGTCTTTGAAAACGGCGTAGAATCCGTGTGGTCCAAGGGATGTTTTTGGAGTGATGACTGTTCCGCCGGCAGGGCCTACGTTATTGAGATATTTTGTGAGGTCGTCTCCGCCATTAAAATAAACGGTTGTTCCTTGGTCGCTTGGGTGGCTTCCTTCTACTTGGATGAGGGCGCCGTGTACGAGAGGTTCTCCCTCTTTGAGTTCGCTATGATTTGGGAAGATGGCCATTTTGCAATTTTCCATTTCTGTTGGCTCAAGTTTAGTTTCAAGAACTGTTTCGTAAAACTTTTGTGCTCTTCCGATATCGGTTACTGGGATTTCAAACCAATTGATTGTGTGAGGATTGTTTGCTGCCATTTTGGATTCCTTGGTAAAAGTTTTTGAGAGTTTATGGAAACAAATCTCATTTGGAAAGTGCATGTGATTTCATAAGCTTGATGCAATACTGAAGTTGAATATTTCTAACTACTTGACGCACGTTACGTGCACGTGCGCGTAGTCTGCGTTAAGTCGCCAATAGTACATTAGAGCGTTGGAGATATGGCCTGACTCTTTGTGGCAATCTTGTTAGAACTCGTCCATGAAAAAATTTATCGCACTCCTTTTGATTCCCGTAAATGTTTGGGCCCTTGGTAACCTCTATATCGTTGGTGGTGGTAAGCAGCCCGATGCTTTGATGCAGAAGTTTTTAGGACTTTGTGGAAAAGAAAATAAAATCTTGGTGATTGCGAAGGCCAGCTCCTATGAAGCGGAAGTTAGAGAAGAAGTAAAAAACTGGATGCTCTCGCTTGGTGCTAAAAATGTAGTTCCTTATGTTTGTGAAGAAAGTCAGTCTGATTGTCAGACTAACTTCAAAAATGTTCGATGCATTTATTTTTCTGGTGGTGACCAAAACAAACTCACTAAACACTTTTATGGCAAAGGCTTTGTAAAACTCATTCGAAAGATTCACATCGGTGGTGGAACGATAGGTGGAACTTCTGCTGGTGCGGCGATTCAATCTGAAATTATGCTGACAGGAGATATTCTTGATTCAGCTCCGAAGTTTAACCGTATTGCCAAAGATCATGTAGAGACGACAAGAGGATTTGGTTTTTTATCTGACTTTGTGATTGATCAACATTTTATCAAGCGTGGTCGGCAAAATCGTTTGCTTTCAACTGTTCTTGAAAACCCAAACTTGGTTGGTCTTGGGATTGATGAGTCGACGGCCGCAATCTTTAAAGGATCTCTGAGTGAATTCACTGTGGAAGGTAAGGGATCAGTAATGGTTTATGATGCCAGATCAACAGATACTCTTGGAACTGACACAAGATCTAATTTCAATGTTCAAAATCTAAAGATGAATATTTTGACTGAGGGAATGGGCTTTTCTCTGTAGGAAATAATATGTCGAAAAAGTTTGTTCTTTTATTTGGTCCTCCTGCTGTTGGAAAGATGTCTGTCGGTAGAGAGCTAGAAAAGCTCTCAAAACTTCGATTGTTTCATAATCATATGACAATTGAGTTGGTGCTTCCTTTTTTTGACTTTGGAACTCCTTCTTTTTCAAAACTCAATGAAGGTTTCAGAGAACAAATCATAGAAGAAGTTTCGGGAAGTGATTTGCCTGGAATGATCTTTACTTTTGTATGGGATCTCGATGATCCTGAAGACAAAGAATATATTGATGAGTTAGCGAAAAAGTTTTCTGATAAGGGTGGAGAAATTTATTACGTTGAGCTTGAGGCTGATCTTGAAGAGCGTCTTATCCGAAATAGAGGTGAAGAGCGCTTACTAGCTAAAGCATCCAAAAGAGATGTTGAGGCGTCTGAAAAACGACTTCTTAAAAATGATGGTTTGTCTCGACTTAACTCCAATGATGACAATCCTTTCTATTATTCAAACTATCTCAAAATCGATTCAACCAAGTTGTCGGCAGTAGATACAGCTAAGAGAATTGCTGATTTTATAAGCTAATCTCAAGACTTTAGTTGGCAGACCTTTTTAACTCCCTGAAATCAATGAGCAATTTTCAACATAGCGTTTTGTAACTCCCTGTATTCTAGAGGGGAATCACTTTCAAGATACAATAAGTCTTTGGAGGTGATTTCGTATTCTAGCTAGAACGGTGATTGCGCTATTGATTTTTCAACTGATTGGATGCGCTCAAAAGAGCGTAGTGGTGAGTGAAACCCTTTTAGTAGACGGAATGACCTGGAAGATCGATATCAAAATGCGAAATGCCTACAAAGATTATGCAATAACTTGTAACTCTGTTGATCGAACCAAATCTAGTTTTGAAGACTGCATTCAAGATCTTATAATCGAAGATTATAATGGCTATTTGGGCCAGTACAGTAGTGAACTTTGTGGGAAGTCGCCGCATCGAATTTTTGCCTACACTGTAAAGCATGACAAGGATTTACTCGATACTCGTATGAGTTGTTATGTGGAATGTGTCGATAAGTATCGTCTGGCCGATGACGATTATGAAGAAATTAATGAAGTCATTATTCCAATTCCCTATGCTCCTTCGCGTGAGCCGGCAATGATGATTCGGGATTTTTAAATGCTCCCAATTACGCTATAATAAAGTTCAATTTCAAAAGCCTAGGTCTCAAACAATGATTAAAACAGGTGAT
>JAGSHI010000099.1 GCA_023954635.1 Bacteriovoracaceae bacterium | reverse complement strand
ATTTATGACAATCCCAAGAATGGCCAATGCAAGCATACCTTCTGGTTTTACCACCTCAGGGTGTTTGATTCTATTGATTGCTTCATAAATAATGAATAAACTACCTGATAAAAGAATAACTCCATTTAAAAGTGCCGACAGGACTGAGAACCTTCTATACCCATAAGTAAATTTTGAATCAGGTTTTTTATGGCTAAGCTTCTCAGCATAATATGAAAAGAGAAGGGCGATGCTGTCGCCCAAATCATGAAGTGCATCTGAGTATATAGCGACACTATTAGTAAAATATCCACCAATCATCTCAATTACAGCAAAAGTTGCATTCAAAAAGAACGCAACTAGAATATTTTTACTACCTGTGTGATGACTATGGTCGTGTCCCAAACTTACTCCGTAACAAGAAACTCGGTAATAGTATAACCTGAGATAGCTCTATTGATTACATTACAATTATCACTCAATTTTACTTTTCTGCCATACCAGTAATCTTTTATTACGCCACAGTGTATAGCAGTAGCACCATTATCATAAACTATATCATTTCCTTTTAAAGTAAGATTTGGAATTGAAAATTTAGTTGTTGTAACCCGACATCTTCTCGTAGAGGTCGTTCCTCGGTGCATTCGGCAACCATTAAATCCTCTTCGTTCTGTTTTTTTGGCAACCAGTGCAAACAACTCATCATTCTTATTAATTTTAACAAATGAATCAACGTGAGACCTAAAATTTGTCTTTGTTTTTGCTATAAACTCAATCGAATCATAGGCACTTACGCTAAATGAAATTAATACAAGAATTACTATTGTTAAATATTTCATTTTATTCCTCTCTTTTTAAACGGTTATGAGTCCAGTATTTATTAGCTTTTGTGATGTTGTTAGCAATGTCTAGATCAAATTTTTCTTTATTAATTTGATTAGAAAAATAATAAGTTTTCCCCTGATGCTCTGTTTTAAATTCATTCTTTCCTTCCACATCAAACTTTCCGTGTGAAACACTATAAGCACATTGCTTCATATAGGGGTGGTGGTGGTGTTTTGGCGTTTTATGATGATGGGCACAAGACACAGTAAATAGTGCGAGTATCGTTAATATGATTAATTTCATGCTGAATCTCCTTTAAATAGGTTTGGTTGCATTTGTTTTATAAATAACTTGTAAAGACTTGGTAAAACTATAAGGGTTAAAGCTGTAGCGGATAAGATCCCACCAACAACGACAGTAGCAAGAGGTTTTTGAACTTCAGCACCTAATCCTGTAGAGAACATCATAGGAAGAAAACCGAAAATATCAGTTAAAGCTGTCATAAGAACAGGTCTTAGTCTGGTCATCGCCCCTTCCTTGACAACTTCCTCTGGGCTTTTTCCATCCTTAATTAATCGATTAAAGTAGGTCACGAGGACTACACCATTCAAAATACTTATTCCACAAAGAGCAATAAAACCAACTCCTGCAGATATACTAAATGGCATTCCCATTATATTTAACGAAACTACACCTCCAATTAACGCCATTGGTGCACAGGCAAAAATAAGAACGACTTGAGCAAAATTTTTGAATGCAGCATAGAGCATAGCTAAAATTATAAGTAAGGCCATTGGGACTAGCACCCCAAGTCTTTCTTTGGCACTTTGAAGATTTTTAAAACTCCCACCCCATTCGATATAATAACCTTCAGGTAGTTTAACTTTCTCATCAACAAGCTTTTTGGCCTTATTTACAAAACTTTCGATATCTCGTACTTCAGGATTTATAAGAACTGCTATTCGTCTTTGTGAATTTTCTCTACTAACAGCAGAAAAAGTTTCAACAAAATCAATATCGGCAACTTGCTCAATTGGAACTGTGTAGCCTTCAGAAATACCTACGGGAAGTTTTCTAACTGTCATAACATCTTTACGTTCTTTTTCTGAAAGCCTTGTTACGATTGGAAACTTTCTAACTCCGTCATAGACATGTCCTACTTCGCGGCCACCTATGGCAGTGCTAATGGCATCTAAAACTGGTCTAGCTGTAACTCCTAACTCCGCAAGCGCTTGCATTTTTGGAGTATATTGCAGGAGGGGAGATTTTCCTTTGGATTCTGATTCTACTTCTCCAGCACCTTCGATTTCACCAACAATTTCTGCAACTTCTTTAGAATAAGCTATTATTTTATCTAAATCGTCACCAAAGATCTTCGCAGAAACATCGGCCCGAGTTCCTTCAAGTAATTCATTAAATCGTAGTTCCACAGGTTGTGAGACCATCATAACCTGCCCAGGAACATGCAGGTCTAATTTATTTTTGACTTCTCTCATAAGATCTTTTTTATTTTTAATATTTGGATCATCTGGCCAATCATCAAAATTATTTAACATGACATAAGAATCAGAAATATTGACACCCATAGGGTCGGTTGCAACTTCAGCTGCACCTGTTCTGGCAAAAACATCTTTAACTTGAGGAAATTCAGCTACAATTTTTTCTGAAATACGTTGTAATTTAACAGAATTTTCCATACTAATATTAGCTGGACGAATAAATTGTAGAGCAAAATCACCTTCATCAAGTTGTGGAATAAACTCAGCACCTAATCTTGAAAATAAAAATACACCTGCCACTATAGAGGCGATGCCAATCCCTAATACTAGTTTTTTTACCCTGAGTGCACTTTCTAGAGTAGGTCTAAAAGCTTTTTCAGCGATATTCATTAAAAATGGTTTTTTATCTCTAGTTTTACCACTCAAAAAGGTTGCTGCTAAAGCTGGAACAACTGTAAACGATAATACAAGTGCAGAGGCCAGTGCCATAATAAATGTTGTGGCCATTGGCCCAAACATTTTACCTTCAACTCCTGTTAGTGCAAATAGAGGAACAAAAACTACGATAACAATTAGTTCACCAAATCCTGCTGCTGATCGAATTTCAATTGCAGAGTCAATTACAACTTGCTTGACTTCTTCCCTCGTGAGCTCTCTGCCTGCTAACTTACCTCGTTGCTGTAAGCGATGTACACAGTTCTCAATAACAATGACTGCGCCATCGACTATAATACCGAAGTCAAGTGCTCCGAGGCTCATCAAATTCCCCGAAACATTTTGCCATTTCATTAAAATAAAGGTCATTAGTAGTGAAATAGGAATTGTTATTGAAGTAATAATGGCGGCCCTAAAATTTCCAACTAAGAGAAGCAGAAATAAAATAACAAGCCCGGCACCCATAAATAAATTATGCTCAACTGTTCCGAGAGTCGAGTCAACCATATTAGATCGGTCATAAAGAACTTTAAGCTTTACCCATGAAGGCAAATCTTTTTTTATACTATCTAGCTTTCCTGAAACCCTTTGAGCTACTGCTCTGGAATTTTCTCCCAAAAGCATAAAGGCCGTTCCAATAATTGACTCTTCTCCATTTACTGTCGCAGCACCAGTTCTAATTTGTTTATCATATTTAACGTTAGCAATATCTTTAATTTTAATGACTTGATAGGAAGATGTTCTTTTAACCACAACTGATTCAATATCTTTAATATTTTGGAGTAGTCCGACACCTCTAACTAGGAGTTGTTCACCTGTTTGTTGGATATAGCCACCTCCAACATTTAGGTTAGTTTTTTCAATCGCGGATTCAATATCATCGAAATGAAGGCCATATTTCGTCATTTTATGAATATCAGGTTGTATGAAAAATTGTTTTTCGTATCCACCGATTGTATTGACTTCAGTAACACCTTTAACAGTCAAAAGCCTCGGCTTAATAAACCAGTCTTGAAGTGATCTTAATTCCATTAACTGTAAAAGACGTTTCTCCGGCTCAGTTTCGACATTTTTGGCTTCAATTGAATAATGAAAAATTTCGCCAAGACCTGTACTGATAGGACCCATTTCAGGAACAACGCCTTCAGGAAGCTCAATATTTTGAAGTTTCTCAGATGCCAACTGCCTTGCTCTAAAAATATCGGTGTCTTCCTTGAATATAACAGTGACTTGAGAAATTCCGTACCTTGAAATAGAACGTATTGTTTCCACTCCAGGTATTCCATTCATAGAATATTCAATAGGGAAGGTCACCATCCTTTCCACTTCTTCTGGAACAAGTCCTTTTACTTGAGTATTGATCTGAACCTGAGTATTAGTAATATCAGGTACTGCATCAATTGAGAGTTCTTGGAAAGATTTAGCTCCAAATATAATGAGCAATAGAGTCGCCATGAAGACGAACATTCTATTATTTACGGAAAATTCGATAACCTTGTTAATCATATCTAATACCTATTTTTAGTGTGCGTGACCATACTCTGATTTATCTGTACTGTAGACATCTGTAACTCTTAGTAGACCAACTCCATTAACAACAATTTGATCTCCAAAATCGACACCTTTTACTTTAACCATATAACCTTTTGGTAATTCTTTAAGAATTATAGCTGGCATAAATTTAAAATAGCCTGCTCGGAACCTATAAATACCTTTTTTGTTCTTAGAGGCCACAAGGGTTTTCTTTTCAATCTTGAAGGTAGATCCATCAACAGTATTTAACTTGAGCTTAAGAGTTTTAATAGCTTCTTTAGACAGCTTAAATCCCTTCTTTTCGTTAACATCTACAATTGCTTTTCCTTTTCCGATCGCCTTTCCTCCACCATGGTTATGTCCATCGTCACCATCTTTGTGGTCATCATGCCCTTTATGATCATCGTGCCCTTTATGATCATCATGACCTAAGTCGTCGTGCTTTTTGCCATGGTCATGTCCGTCATCTTCTTTATGTTGCTTGTGATCGCTACTCCCATGATCATGTCCACTATGGTCTCCCTCGGAATAAACAGAGTTAAAACTCAAAAGCCCTGTGAATAACAAAAATAATATTACGTTTTTCATAATTTCCTCGTCTTAGTAAGTGTTTGGTAGGTGAATGTTTCACATTTTGTATTCAAAAATTCTTGTGAACTATAAATATGTTTAAGTTTGTCGATCATATTTGATGTGATTTTGTTGTAACGATTGAACGTTTGAGGACAAGAATTGAAATTGTAACCCTTGCAATCACGGCTAAAACGTAAAAACTCACTCTTAGAACTCAGTAATTTCTCACAAAGATTGTTTTCTAGACCATATCTTTTAATAAATTTTTTAAATCTTTTTCGATATGATTTTTTACCAACAATGTAGTTTAAATATTCATTTCCAGTCTTTATTGAATCAGAATATCTTTTTAAGTTAATTAAATTATAGTTCTCTTTTAAGCTTTTTAAATGAGTGCTGACATCTTGAAATAATTTGGCCGCATTCTTAGCCTTAATTTTTGTAACAACAGAAGTTAAATTAGACTTTTCTTCATAGTCGCCTGTGAAAGTCATTCTTTTTAATTTTTCGACGATGTCGGCGTACCTAAACTTGTAGGATACTAGAAGAATTCTTGCTGCATATAAATTATCAAGAATTTCTATCATTTCAAGAGCATCAACTTCACCACCAATGGAAACATTATCTATCATCGCTTGAAAATTAGACTCGGCCAAGGCTGATCTCTGTTTTGTTATATCGTAATTTTTGATCAGAGAATTGTGTTCATTGACAAGTAAATTCACTTGCTTTTTTAAAGTCTCAAGTGTTGCTTTTAATTGAATCTTAAGAATTCTTCCCTCAGATTTGTTAATTCTTAAGCTTGGTCCTAGACCAAAACCTAATCCATCTTGAATGGGTATATCCTCAAAAGCACCATTGCCTGATGAAAAAGTAGATGTACCCAATACATTAAAGTAGATTTCACCCTTTACTTTTCCTAGGGCGTTAATCATATGTTCGAATTGTTTTGTCTCAGGGGACGCTTCAATGACTTTAAATATTATCCTAGTAAAATCTAAAATTTCAGCATTCTCTAGTGAGGGAAGACGGGGGGGGGTAATCAAAACCTCTTGCTCGTTATTAATACCTGTAAGGTATTGAAGCTCTTTTGTTTCTGTAAACGTAAGGTTTTCTAAGTTCCTAGTATCCTCAACTAACGAGAGATATCTATCTTTGATAAGATTATAAGCAAAAATATTTCCATCACCAAAAACATTCCGAGATTGAGCTAAATCTAACAAGTCTTTGTATTTTGAACTTTTGTCCTTAAGTAATTCTTGAAATTTTATATCTCTATAGACACTTGTAAACAAAAGCTTCGCTGTATTTACTTCATTGGCCCAAACTGCTCTATATTGTTCTTGTTGAGATTTGTAGAGGTGTTTGGCCTGTCCTACTTTAAACCAATTTGCTGGTACCAGAAATGGAGCAACATCTTGAATAATATCTCCTATTGCTAGTGGATCAACAATTAACGCAGGTATTTTTAATAAATTCCAAATATTTAGTTTTGGTAGTAGTCCAGCTCTTGAGTACTTTATTTTTTCTTTTCTTTGATAAACTCTTTCAGCGTTCTCAAGAACCATAAAGTTTTCATCAGATACTTTTTTGACAATATCTTCAATTTTTAAATTGATGACCTCTGCATATGTATTCCTTGATATGAAAAGGCATAATAATAAAATTACAATTTTCATATTACTTCCTTTCCAGTGTCAGGTTATATACTCTGGCATTAGATCTAAGTTTGCCTTTAAGGGCCTGGACATACTTAATTTGACCGCTACGAACTAGAGCAGCAGTATTTTGTCCTTCTGTTTGGATATCTGAATCACTTGATAGATCTTCAGCAAGAAAGAATTTATAAGTATTCTTTTTGCAATTCTCTGTAATGAGATCAATGATTCCTTTTCCTACATTTGGCTTAATACCTTCAAGGATACAGCTAACACCTGATAAGTCTGTATCTGGATTCCATTGAATGACATGGACATTTATCCCAAGATTTTGAAGTTCGTACTCTAACTCTGACAATGTTCGTGACCTGTTAACTTCATAAGCTGGAATCGTTGGAATGATAACTAATCGAACTTTAAAACTTGAACTTCTTAAATCGAAGGAACCTTCAAATTCTCCTTCTATAGCATCAATAAAGGTTCTTCTAACTTTTAAGTCAGCAGATAGTTTTGCAGCCCATACTTCTTGATTTTCATTTTGCGCTCGAATCTCTTCATTTGTCTGAATAAAACTTTGTTCTTTAAGGCCTTTTTCTCCATCGCTACAACTAGCAAATAAAATAAATATGACCATTATAAATAGGTTTTTGATTTTCATATGCTCTCCCCTTAAATACTTTTAGTATTTATTTGTCCTTTAAGTTTGTAGATGTTCCATAGTGCTTCCACAGCACCTATTTCAAATTCAAATCTGGTATTGGAAAATTCAATTAATTGTCTATGAGACTCAATCACTAAAGATGTTGAAATTATGCCTCTTTTAAAAAGAGCCTCAATTCTTGTGTGCTTCTTTTCTAATTCTTCTTTTGAGGCAATTGTTAAGAGTGACTCTTTATATCTGTTATATGTACTCTGCCATGATTCAAGATCAAGTAAACTTTCTTCTTGAATATTTCTTAATCTTGATGAGGCCACAATTATTTCCTTTGCGGACTTGGCCTTGCCCCCTTTATTCAAGTTAAAAACAGGGAGGTCAAAGGTAACAGCAATTCCAACTGTTTTGGTGTCACTGACATTTAGTTTTTCATATTCAAATGTTGGACCAACCTTTAAATCTGGATAGCTAAATGATTTTTCAAGCTTGTGATTCGCTTGGGCCAATTTTAGTGCTGTTTTTGCGTAGTTTAGTTTTGAATATGTATCAGTATTTTTATTTGTAAACTTTTCAGAAAGATTTACATTTGTTGGTAAGGCATTCCTTGGAATAATACAATTGGTCCCTGCAAAAAAAGAAAGGTGTTTACTTAGTTTTACTTTTTCAGAACTTAATTGAGACATTTTTAATCTATAATCGTTTGTTACAAGCTCTAAAGTTTCTCTCTCGACTCTTTGTTCTGGAGATATAGACGTTCTTCTTTTCAAGGTTTTAAGTATTTTATTGAACGCACTCAACGATTCTTCATAAAGAGGAATGATTTCGTAGATTTGCCTTAAGCGATGAAGACTCTTAACTGCTTCAATTAATGAGTCTTCGTTCTCAAACGTAGCGGCATCTAAACCTAGCTTATATGTATTTCTAGCTACAGCTACTCTTGCCCCTTGCTTATTACCTAATTCAAATGTGTGTTTGATTGTAAGAGCAGATGTATAGACATTCCCTTCAAAAGAATCACCAACTGTTCCTTCTATGTCCAGCTCAGGATTTGGAGTTTGCGCAGCTAAATCAATAGATTTTTCTAAAGCTTCACCTTTAGTTTTGTTTAAGGATATCGTTGGATGGTTTTTCTTAATTAAATTTAGAAGATCGTTAGGTGTATTCATGCTACATTGAGCATAAATATTGTTACTAATTAACAAACAAATTAATACGAAAGAGATGCCTTTCATTCAATTATCCTTTTATGAAATAATAAAAATTACTAATTTAACTTCAATAACGAAGAATGATTTTTATTTGATTAAATTAATCAAACAGACTTAATGTGAATTAAGAGTGGGAGGGGGGTCTAAGCTCTGGGTCCAGAGCTGGTTTTTTGTAATGAATATAATAGGACCAAGTGGCCTTGGATTTTATAGAAAAATTTGGATTTAGATAGATAGTATTACTTTGTTTAGCAAAGTTATGAATTCCACTACAATGATGTGAACAATGTCCTTCTTCTTCGTGACAATGGTTTTCTTGGCACTCGTCATGTTCTTGCTCAACAGTAGAATCACTAAGTTGAGTAAAACTTTCTACAGTGTCTTCGTCTAGATGAAATGCTCTTGCTTCAACCATTGTTCCAATGGAAATCGTAATAAGCAGGAATATTGGTAAAAGTTTTTTCATCATTAGTAACGCAAAATATCAACAACTAAACATTTTCGTCAAGTATAATCATTATATTAACTTCAAGTAACTAAAATTATGTCAGCTTAACGTCAACTCTTGGCCATTTCCTAAACCATCTCTCAAAAGATATAAGAACGAAACTTCTCACCATTATGGGTGATTGCCTTACTTTTCTTTTTATACACTATCTCTAGGCCTAATTGTTTTTAACCCTCTTTAAATAAAATTAACTGGTGTTTGACGATATCAATGTCGATACTTCTAAATACCGGAGAGAAATATGATCAGCAAAAAATTAGTTCTTTTGATTGTTACGCTCTTGTTATCGACAAGTGTATTCGCCCATGGAGGAAGAACAAATTCTTCTGGCTGTCATAACAACCGCAAGACAGGAGACTACCATTGCCATAATAGCGGAGCTTCAACATACCAAGCTCCAAAATCATACGACTACAACTCCCCAAAACAAGAAAAAACAAATTCCTACTGCTGTAAAGTCTGCCGAAAAGGCAAGGCCTGCGGAGACTCATGCATCTCCCGCTCATACACATGCACCAAACCCTCCGGCTGCGCCTGCGATGGATAAATATTAGAAAATATTTTTTTAACAAAACCTATAAAGGAAAAGAAATGGCAGTATTACACATTGATACAGATGTAGTTCACAAGGGATCAAAAGGTGGGACAACTGGCTGTGGAACAGACACTAAGGATCATCCTAGTCATTGGACAAGTACTACTCGAAGGTGGTTATAGTTGGCAACAAACTTTAGCTCTGCATTCCATTAAAAATTGTTTTCAAGCATGACTTCTTAAAATTTGAACTTTGTAATCGATTAACTTTAAATTGAACTGACCTAATTTCAGTTACTTAGACTTTAAGGTTGAAACTACCATTTTTTGCTAAAAATATTTTCTAATATACCGATAATATTACAACTATTTACTTTTAAAAGTAAATAATGTATAATCACTTTTGAAGGGGATTACCCATGAAAAGAGCAGATATTGACCAATTATTAGAGCGACTTAATGAGAAGTTGACCCAAGAGGGTGAGAAGAGAGAGTTGGTTGTTTGTGGTGGGGCTGCCCTTATTCTATCCAACTACAACAAAGTAGAAACTGTTGATGTGGACATGGTAAGTCCCAATAAGGATGAGTTACTTCAAAAGCTATCAAAAGAAGTCGCAAAAGACTTGGATGGAGTAAGACCTGATTGGCTTAATTCACATGCTGCAACTTTCTTTGAAAATCATAACCCTCTACCTGAAAATTGGGAGGATAGGCTCGTTGAAATATTTGAGGACTCTCACTTAAAGGTGTCGGCCTTGGCACCAGAAGACATTCTCTTTAGTAAGATATGCTCTCATATTGATCGAGAAATGGATGAGGAAGATATAAAAGAGTTAGCAGATACTCAGGATTTATTTGAAAAGGTCGTAGAACAAGTGGTGGGCCTACCAAAATATAAAGATCAAGTTTCTGATTTAATAATTGATGAACTGAGAACTAGATTAGGGTTTAAAGATGAAAACTAATAATGATCCTTACACATTGCTTGCAAACTTAGGTGTCTCTTTTGACAGAGAACTTGATATTTCTTTATCTCCAGAAGAGTGCTTTATCTCACTAATAGAAGATCATAATATTATTGAGAATAGACGTCTTTTGTCTTTGGCCATTTTGGCCTTTGAAAATATACAGGACTCTTTAAGACCAGACCTTTTTAAAAGATTATCAGAAGGGATGACACCAAGAGGTCGGGCAGTCTTAGGAGGAATCATATTTAGAGGGCATTTAAGTAGTCATGGACGTTGGAATGGACTTTTTAAACTATTACAAAAAAGTCGAGAGGGTGAGGTTATCATTGGAAATGAAGACCTCATTGTGGCCAGAGGAACTGACAAGTTTTTTGAAGGTTTTGGTATTCGCATAACTCCTGTTGCAGAATCTGGGAAAAAGAAGCTTCTTGAACGAGAGTGGTTGTTCTCCCACAACCCTTGGATCAAAAATCGAATTTTTATGGGACCTTCTACTCGTGCCGATATATATACTGTGAAGACCAATTTCTTAGAGTCGACTGCGTACCGATTTATGGAAAGGTTTAACTACACACCATCGTCGTTATATGGAATTTGGAATGAGATGGAGTTTGCACAAAGTTTGGGCGCGTATTAGTCATCTTCTCTAGACTTTCAAGGTTAGAAAATATGCCGACCACAATTGACCACAAACTTGAATGAAATAGCGTGAAATATGATGAAACACCATGAAGAAAAAAGGAATTAAGTCTTTGAAATCATTCCTAAGTTACTAATTTTAAAAGGGGCCTTTGCGATTTGCAGGGGCCCCCTTTTTTTATGCCAAAATTAAATCTAACCCCAAATCTTCTTTCAAAATTCCATCAGCTAATTCAACAATCTCAATTTTATTATTAACAGGTTTGAAGATTCCTTTATCAGTTACAACAATGTCGACAACTGATTTTCCTGTAAGGGGAAGTGTACAAGTTTTAAGAATTTTTGGATCACCTTTCTTAGAAAAATGAGTCATCATAATGATCACTGTCTTAGCACCATTGACTAAGTCCATAGCTCCACCCATTCCTGTTACTTT
>JAGSHI010000152.1 GCA_023954635.1 Bacteriovoracaceae bacterium | reverse complement strand
TTTGATAGAGTGGGCAACACCTTATGGAGGGGCCCATGAATTCAGAATCCATTGCAAATCTTCTCGTTAAAATTGAATGTCTCAAATTGAGTCCTTCGGATCCTTTTACTTACGCTTCAGGTCTTAAGGGACCACTTTATTGCGATAATAGAAAGGCCTTGGGATATGTGACGGAAAGAGAGCAAATCGTTTCATACTTTGTTGAAAAAATTAATGAGTGGGGAGGCGACTATGACGCAATTTGTGGTCTCGCTACTGCAGGGATTCCACACGCTGCATTCATCGCAGACAAACTAAAAAAACCTATGATTTATGTCAGGTCTAAGGCCAAAGGTCACGGTAAACAAAATCAAGTCGAAGGACATTTTGAGTCGGGGCAGAAAGTCATTTTGATTGAAGATCTCGTTAATCAAGGAAAAAGTTTAGCAGATGCATTATACGGATTAAAGCAAGCTGAACTGTCTCCACTTGCTTGTTTTTGTATTGTAGACTACCAAATGGCCGCAGCAAAAACTGTGCTTAAAGAAAATCAATTAGACTTAATTGCTCTGACAAATTTTGACTCAATTGTGAAAAGCTCTTTGGAGCAGGGTTTCATAAATGAGGAAGAAAGTCGCTTATTAGTTAAGTGGCAGCGTGACCCAGCGGGCTGGCAAAAAGCTCCTTAGACGCAATGTCTTTGTAAATATTAGGTTTACCATGTAAATTTAGTCTACAAATCTGAGGTCTCTTTGAGACGACACTAATCGGATAAATTTTGGAGGACATATGTCGGAAACTGCTAAACTCGAGCTTGATGGCAAAGTAATTGATTTACCAGTAATTACTGGTTCAGAAAATGAAAAGGCCATTGATATTAGGAAACTCCGAGCGGAGACAGGCTACATCACTCTAGATAGTGGATTTGGAAATACTGGTTCATGTAAAAGTGGAATCACTTTTTTAAATGGAGAAAAAGGAATTCTTCGCTATAGAGGGTATCCAATTGAACAACTTGCAGAAGGTTCACGCTTTATGGAAGTTGCTTATCTACTAATCCATGGAAATCTACCTAAAGAAAATGAGCTAAACTTTTTTGAAGAAAAACTTACTAGTTTTGCAACTTTACCTGAGGGCATTACAAATATTCTTGATCAGTTCCCAGCAGATGCTCACCCAATGGGAGTGATCTCTTCTGTGATTTCATCTCTGTCTGCTTTTTACCCAGAGTTTTTAAAATCTGACTTAACTGAGGTTGATAAAGATCGTGCAATTGCTCAACTACTTGCACAAACAAAAATTATCACGGCTTATTTTTATAGAAAATCACGAGGACTAGCTCCTCATAGATCACATCCTTCATTAGGATTTGCTAAAGATTTTCTAAATATGATGTTCTTCGAAGAAGGAAAAGAAGTAGACGATGAGGTTGCTAAAGCTCTCGATGTTCTTCTTATTCTTCATGCTGACCATGAGCAAAATTGTTCAGCTTCTACAGTGAGAGTGATTGGGTCTTCACATGCAAATATTTTTGCAACGATCTCTGGTGGAATTGATGCTCTTTGGGGACAACTTCACGGAGGGGCCAATCAAGCAGTTCTTGAGATGTTAGAACAAATCAAGCAGGCCGGTGGCGACTATAAACAATTTATTGAAAAGGCCAAAGATAAAAACGATAGCTTTAAACTAATGGGCTTTGGACATAGAGTTTATAAAAACTTTGATCCTCGAGCTAAGATTATTAAAAAAGCTTGTGACACAATCCTAGATAAGCTTGGAGTAGATGACCCTCTTCTCGACATTGCTAAAGGCCTTGAGCAAGAAGCATTGAATGATGAGTACTTTAAGGAAAGAAATCTGTATCCAAATGTAGACTTCTATTCAGGGATTATCTATAAGGCCCTAGGTATTCCAACAAATATGTTTACAACTATGTTTGTCTTAGGAAGACTTCCTGGCTGGCTAGCTCAATGGAAAGAGATGAGAGAAGATCCTGATGCCAGGATTGCTAGACCTCGACAAGTTTATGTCGGAGAGTCCACACGAAACTTTGTTTCTCTAAAAGATAGATAAATAACAGAAGGGGCCTTAAGGCCCTTTTTTTCTATATGAAACCACTTGAATTTGAACTCATAAAAAATAACTTACTCTTAGAACTAACTGATAACCAGATAGCAAAAGAGCTTAAAACTATTTCTAAAAACTTCACAACTGATCGAGATAAAATAAAAGATTATGTACTCTCAAAAAAAATGGTCTCAGCATATTCATGCTTTTACTTACCAACAAATGTTCCTAAGTTTGATTTTCTGATGAGTATGCTTCCTCTCGAAGTTAAAACTAAAATTGAGAACTCAAGTTTTTTAGATTTTGGAACTGGTCCTGGAACATACTTACTCGCTTTCATGAACTATTTTCAAGGCTCCACGTCAAAAATTATAGGAGTAGACTCCTCTGAACTTATGTTAGAGCAGGCTAAGAAATTTGTTGATTCTATGTTTGATGAAGATCAAAAGGTTGAGCTTCTAAAGAAAATTCCTCATGGTCACTCTGGAGGAACTCTTTTTTTTGGGAACTCCCTAAATGAAATAGGAGTTACGAAGGCTTCTAGCATCGTAAAGGAAGTAGCTCCTGAAACTATTCTGTTAATTGAACCAGGGACTCGTGAGAGCTTTTCCTCAATAATGGAATTTCGTACAAACTTATTGGATAAGGGTTTTAGTATTAACTACCCTTGTCCATCAGCTTCGAAAAAATGTCCAATAAGTGAAGATAAAGAGAATTGGTGTCACCAGATTTTGCGAATGGTTCATGGTCCCGAGGTTGAAAGGTTCGGACAGCTTGCTTCTCTCGATAGAAAAAGCATGCCAATGATTAGCTACTGTTTCTCTAGGACTCAAATTACTAGTCCTACAAAAGCAACATTATTTCGATTCATGAGAGAGACAAAGCATAGTTTTGAATGGCAGGTTTGTTTAGAAGATGAAGAAAATTTAATAATTTTTGAAATACCAAAACGTAATATGAAGAAAAAAGAAGTTAAGGATTTTACAAATTTAAGTGTGGGAATAAAGTTTGAGTATGAAGTTTTGAAAGTTCTAAAATCTGATTTTTGGAGAGTCAAAATAAAAGGCCTGTAACAAGTACAGGCCTTCCATATATATAATTTAGAAAAATTGTTTTTATTTTTTCTTGGCCATGTAAGTAGAACCAAATTTTTTCTTGAACTTTTCGATACGACCTTCAGTATCAAGAATTTTCTGCTTACCTGTATAGAAAGGGTGAGAAGCTGAAGATACGTCTAGCTTAATAAGCGGATATTCGTTTCCGTCTTCCCATTTTATAGTTTGATCTTTTGATGCTTTCATTGTGGATCTGGACTTGAACGAAAATCCTGTCGACACATCTTGGAAAACAACTTCATTGTATTCTGGATGGATACCTTGTTTCATTTTGGACCTCTCAAAGGATATTGATAGTTACAATATCAGGTTATGTTTAAGAATCGTAATTTAGGGCCTTTAGCTGCCCCTGTCAAGCCTAGGGGCTAGTGTGCAGCACAACTACCGCATCCGTCTCCTGAGTCTTTATCTTCACCCTTTTCAAGGTTGATGAAACTCCAGTGACCGTATTGGTCATTAAGCTTTAGGAGAGCAGAGTCTAGTTCGCTAAAGTCTACTTGAAACTTTTCGTTATCGTCTGGGTCTGTGACGGTGACTGTGTAGAGAAGCTGGGTTTCCCCCTCTTTCTCTTCTCCGACGAGGGAGATAAAAGCCTTTAATTTCGATGACTTATAGAATGCATAATTCCAGTTTTCTTGATTTACTTTCATATTTAGCTTTTACCAATTTAATGTTGCCAGTGCAAATCAAGTTTAGTAAGTTGTGTATCTAAATTTGAGTGCTAATTGTTAAAAGATGGAGGCCGTTGTGGCTAAGAAAGGACCTAGAGTAATTGTAACTCTAGAATGTACAGAAGCTAGAAAAGAAGGAAAATCTCCTTCTCGTTACACTACTACTAAAAATAAGAAGAATACTCCTGATCGATTGGAATTAAAGAAATATAATCCATTCCTTAGAAGGCACACTCTTCATAAAGAGATTAAATAGTTTATATTTTCAAAGAATATATTTATAAAAACCTCCTGTTTGGGAGGTTTTTTTGTTTAATATCAGTACTTTACCTTTAATTTTCCTTTAATTATTTCAGCCATTTATACCGATAAAGCTTCTAGGACCGCACTCTGTAAGACAGAAGGGCCCTCTAGGAGAAAAGTTGGCATTACGAGTATTGTTAATAGACCCAGATGAATCATGGCTAACATCAGCTGACGAGCTGTTTAAGAAACACCTATACGCTGTTGATACTGTTACAAATGGAAAAGATGCTCAGATAAAAATGATGAACGGAAAGTACTTTGCCGTCGTAATGAACTACGCAGTAAAGAATCATACTGCAAATCAAGTCTTAAAATTTATGAATAGAATGGTTCATGATTATGATCCTAGAGTTGTTATTATTCTTGAAGAAGAAGACTTGGGTGATGATGACGACAGAACTGATGAACGTCTTAAAAAAGAAGGGGTTGATGAAATTTTAATTAAGCCTTTTGAGTTAGAAGACTTGATTACAGTTTTAGAAGGACATCAAGGAATAAGCGATATTGTAAATAACCTTCCTAAAAGGAAAGGACAGTCTGATGAAGTTGAAGTCGACATGTCAGACGATAATTTTACGAAAATAAAAATTGATGATTTTTATTCTCTTAAATCTGTACTCTACGATATTTATGTAAGACTTAAAAGTGGAAGATATATAAAAATACTTCACTCTGGAGATGAGTTCTCTAGTGAGAGATTAGATAATTATAAAAATGAAAAAGGTGTTGAGTATCTTTACTTTCATGTGAAAGATAGAAAGAAGTATATCAAGTTTAATGATCACTTAGTTAAGAAGGCCCTGAAATCCAATAAAATGGATAGTCATAAAAAAACGAATATGCTGAAGAATGTGGCCGAAAAATTTATGGAAGAGAGCTTTGTTGAAGGCTTGAAGCCTGTCATTATTGAGCAGGGAAGACAAATTTGTGAGAATGTCTACAATCTCATTGAGGGTGAAGAATCCTTATATAAACTTCTTAGAAATTACCAGGACTTTGATCCTTCTGCTTTTTCTCATGCTTATCTTGTGACTTTATTTTCATCTGCCATTATAATGCAATTTGAATGGCAATCTAAAACAATGATTGAGAACACAGCACTTGCCTGTATGTTCCATGATATTGGAAAAATGAAGTTACCTAAGGACATTTTAGAAGTTAGACCAGAGGATATGAATGAGTCTCAACTTGCTGAATATCAAAAGCATCCTGAATTAGGACTTGAAATTGTTCAAGACAATAGAACAATTACAACTGCTGTAAAACAAATTATTCATCAGCATCACGAATATTTTGATGGTTCTGGATATCCTAATGCTCTTAAAGGTCAGTCAATTTTAACCTTAGCTAACATCGTTTCTCTTGCCGATATTTTCAGTCATATCATTGTTGAGAATAACTTAAAGCCAATTGAGGCCCTCAAGTTTATGTTAGGGAACCCAGAGGTTGTTGTTAAATTTAACAGTATGATTTTTGAAAAATTTATTAATGTATTTGTAGATCCTGGAAAAGTGAAGAAAAATCATGCACTTCCAAGTAATTCAAGAATGGTATCTAGTAAAAAAGCTTCTTAAAGGGAAGCTTCTTAAAAGACTTATGCTTTTTCCCAAAGAATTTAAATGAATCTCTTGTCAGTACGTAGGGGTACTCTCTGTTACTTGCCTTGATGATATATATTTGACCTTTATCAAGTTTGATATCTGGTAAGTTAGAAACAATTGTACTTATGTTGTAACTAATTTCTTCTCCACTTCTAAGTTTAAGTTTTATAAAATAAAAGGGAGTGGCCTGTAGTCGCTTTAGGGTTTTCTCTAGGTTCTCTGTTAGTTTATCTAAAATAAGCGCACTTTTAATATTAAGAAGAGAGTTAAGATACTCATTCACTTTGTTAGGCATAAGCGTCTTACCACTCTTGCCAATCCAGTTATCTTCTTTCTTGGTAAGAGTTAATTGTAAGCTTGAGAGCCTTCTAAACAATTTAAACTCGACTATATCAGCAGTATCCATAGTAAATACTTTTGAGTCTACAAACTCTGAAAGCCCTAGTCCTTCTAGAGAATTTGCGAGAGCGTCAACATGGTAAATAACTTCCTTAGAACGAGAGTAAATGTAGGTTGAATTATCAATTGGATTAACTAAACCAAAATGAATTTCTTCTTCTGAGCCTTCTCTTGTATGAAGAGATATTTTCATGAGGGGGTTATCAAGAGAGAAGTTAGACATGTTAATAGGATCTTTAGGATACAACTTTCTAATTTTAACACCTTCTAGTGTTAAGAGCAGTCTATTAACTAAGTCCATTGAAGCGGGAAGAACTCTTGGTGAGATTAAATCCCAATGACTATCAGATTTATTAGAATCAGACTTTCTACTTAAACTAAACTTCCCTAATCGATTATCAATTCTGATTTCATTGAAGTTTGCGATCTGATGTTTACTGAATAGAAAATGGTATTGTTGTAAATCTTGGTTGATTGATTTTGGGGCCTGAAAAAATTCTGAGATTCCTGCACTAAAGGCCAATGTGAAAACAAAGACGATCATCATCCAATTAGATAGAGTCTTTTTACTTGTCTGAATCCTTAATCCCATTAAATCCTCTGCTCAAAGCTTCATTCTAGCTTGATAAATGATCGAAGTATAGAGATCATAGAGTTTGAAATAAGTTTCTAACGAGGTGGGTTATGGATTTTCTGAAATTAATTGAAGAGGGTGGATTTATTATGTATCCGCTTATCATCTGCTCGTTAGCAGTTTGGGCCGTAGCCATTCAAAAGTTTTGGTTTTACCTACAGTTCGATAAACAATTTAGAATGTTAAGTGAAAAAGCAGGGCAGCTGGTAAAAGAAAATAAAATCCACGAAGCAAAAGGACTTTGTCATAGTGCTCACCCTTTAATTGGATTGCCATATCTTGCGCTTTTAGAAAAGCATGAAGATAAAAATGTCTGGGAAGGGAGAGTTGCAAGACGACTCTCAGAGACTAAAGAAGGATTAAAAAACTACCTTTGGATCCTTGGAACTGTTGGCTCTTCTGCACCATTCATCGGTTTGTTTGGGACCGTTGTAGGTATCATTAAATCTTTTGACTCGATTGCGCGAGCTGGAAAAAGTGGCTTTGCTGTAGTTGCAGCAGGATTGTCTGAAGCTTTGATCGCTACAGCTGCAGGAATTTTAGTGGCTGTTATTGCTGTCGTTTTTTATAATTACTTTCAAACAAAAATTTCCAGTTTACTACTGGACTTTAAGAATCGCCTTGAAGACATTGGCGATCATCTTTAGGAGAGAGTTTGGCTTTTCATATAAAGGAAGAAGATACTGATGAGATAATGGCTGACATTAATATGACTCCGTTAATCGATATTATGTTAGTTCTTCTCATTATATTTATGGTGACTTCATCTATTTCTCTAGAAAGTGGACTTGACGTTGACCTTCCGGACTCTGTTTCTAAAGGACAAACAAGTGAAGGGAGTGCAGTAGTCGTTTCTCTCTTATCAGATGGAAGTATTGCTGTACAAGGTACTGTCGTTCAAAGAGAAGAGCTCGGAATGAAAATTCAAGAGTCCTTGAAATTTGAAAAAACGGAATTAGTTATTCTTGAAGGTGATCAGGCCAGTCGTCTTGGTATGGCCGTCGAAATTATGGACATTGCGAAGGCAGCTGGAGCTATTAAATTTGCGATTGCCACAGAATTTCAAAACTAGTTAGACCTAGAGATCGAAATCATCCAACTCATCAAAATCATCATCATCGTCACTAGAGGCCGCTTGCATTTTTGGAACAACTTTTACAGCTTCTATTGAAGGCTCGATGGAAGCAATAAAATTCCTTAGGAGCGTTCTCTCTCCCTCTTTTAAAAAAGTGTATCGAACTGCAA
>JAGSHI010000063.1 GCA_023954635.1 Bacteriovoracaceae bacterium | reverse complement strand
GGGACATAAGTTGAAGAACGAAATAACTCGTTTCTCACCTAAATTAATTATCAATCAAGTTCGAACACAAGCTGATATTGATATCGGCTTTTCGATGAAGATTATATGTCGAAAATATTTTGGAATTAACCTCGATTATGTTGGATACCTTGATTACGATGCCACCGTTTGGCAAAGTGTGAAAAAACGTAGACCACTTTTAATGGAATTCCCAAACTCAGGGTTGGTTGGAAACTTTGATAGAATAGTCCACCGATTATTGAGTTTAAATTAGGAAACTAATGGATAGTGAAAAAGCAAAAAATTATTACGAAGTACTTGAAGTCCCAACTGATGCTTCATCAGAAGAGATTCATCAAGGTTATATTCGTGCCAAGAATGCTTACTCTCAAGACAGCTTAGCTTTATACTCCCTAATGAGTAAGGATGAGTGTGACTCTATTCTTGATCTTATTGATGAAGCCTACACTATTATATCTGATCCCAATAAGAGACGAGCTTATGATCAAGCTCGAGGAATTAATCAATCAGTAAGAACTTCTTCTCAACCTGAACGGACATTTGCGAACACCATTCAGATGGATGAACATGTTTTAAATCCAAAGGTAGATACAACAACCTCTGGAAACATGTCTAAAACTCTCGCCAAAAATCGTTTTTCTCTTGATTACGATGTAAACGAAGAGTTCGAAAGTGAAATTGAACAAACGACTGAGTTTACAGGAGAGCTCCTTCAAAAAATCAGAGAATACAAAAAAGTTGATATCCCTAGATTAAGTGATATGACAAAAGTTTCTAAAACATATATTCGTCATATCGAAGATGAGGAAGTGGATAAGTTGCCCGCTCTTGTCTACGTAAGGGGTTTTGTTTATCAATATGCTAAGTGCCTAAAGCTTAACCCAGACCTAGTTGCCACAAGTTACATATTCAGACTCAAGCAGTTAAAAGGTGAGGCCTAATTTCTCATGTCTGAAGAATCCCAAGTGGACGATTCCATCATTATTAAAATAACTGAAGAAGATAAAGGTCAGTTTAAAAGACTGGATCAATTCCTAGCAGAAAAAATTTCACACCTTTCAAGAAACTTTATTAAACAGCTTTTTAAAAAAGATATGATTTCTGGCGAGCTCAATGGTGAAGATGTAAAAATTGAATTAAAAAAAATGCCCGCTGCTCAGACTTCAATTAATGTATTAATCCCTCCTCCACTCCCTTCAACTGCTGAAGCTGAAGATATTCCTCTCGAGATAATTTTTGAAGATGAGCACCTTGTTATTGTGAACAAACCAGCCGGTATGGTCACTCATCCGGCCCCAGGAAATTACACGGGAACCCTGGTGAATGCAATCCTGCACCACTGCCCAGATTTAAAAGGAGTGGGAGATCAAAAGAGACCAGGTATTGTTCATCGGTTAGATAAAGGGACGTCTGGTGTCATGGTTGTAGCAAAAGACCAAAAGACCCATGAAGGACTCGTTCTCTTGTTTTCATCTCATGACATAGAAAGAAAATATATTGCTCTCGCTGTTGGGCAAGAAAAGCCAATTGGTGGAACCCTAAAGAGTACATTGGGTAGACACCCGCAAAACAGATTAAAGATGGCCATAGATGTAAAAAATGGAAAAGAGGCAATCACTCATTATAAGATTTTAAATAATTTTGATAAATACTTTCTCATTGAGTTAAAGCTCGAAACCGGAAGAACTCATCAAATTAGAGTTCACCTATCTTCAATTTTAAAGTCCCCTATTTTATGTGACTCAACTTATGGAAACCCTTCACAACAATTACAACGTCTCCCAAAAGAAATAAGTGAAATAATTGGAGACTACCCTCATCCTTTTCTTCACGCAAAGGTTCTCGGTTTTAAACATCCTATAACAGGAGAAGATCTTTATTTTGAAAAAGAACCTCCTGAAATATTTCAAAAAGTCTTAGATTACTCTAAGGATGAAACGTGAAAGCGATATTTGAAAAGAAAATATTTAATGGGACCTACAAAGTTTATGGAGAAAAACCAAACTTTGATTTTAAAAAAGTTCATCAGATTCATAGTGATCAAATTATTGATTTAAAAGATGAGTTACACCCTGAAACAGTTCAGGTAGACGGAATGGTTGCTTCTCTCAATTTTAAAGTTCCACTCGTTATTGTAACGGCTGATTGTCTTCCCATTTTAATTCAAGGAAGTGAGGGCATATGCTTTCTTCACGCCGGATGGAAAGGTTTAGAGAATAAAATTCTCTCTCATTCTTTGGTAAAGAAAATTAAACCGACTCAGGCCTTTATTGGTCCACATATTTGCCAAAATCATTACGAAGTCGGGCCAGAATTTCTTGAGTATTTCAAAGATTCAAATTCAGTCATCACACAAGATAACAAACATTATTTTGACTTGGGGCAAGAAGCCGAGTTCCAACTAAACAAGCTTTTCCCAGGTATTTCAGTAGAAAATAGCAACCTCTGTACATACACAGAGAACAATCTTCATAGCTATCGAAAAAATAAGACTGAGTTACGTAATTGGAATGTATTTTTATATTCGGATTAAGAAGTTATAATATGATGAATTATTTCCCTTTTAGGAGCAGATATGAACGAAAAAAAGTCCCTCGCTAACGCAACAACGACCTGGCACGGTCTCTTGATTTTAGCTGGAATTGGTATGATTACCGTTTCAATTTATATGACCAATCATTACTTCGACTCTATGTTTCCCACGGGACTGACAGGGGCGTCGACTTTATGTGACATAAATAGTTTTTTTAATTGCAACAAAGCAACTCTTTCAGGAGCTTCAAATATTGCAGGAATCCCCATTTCTCTATTTGGAATTTTTGTCGGTATCTTTACTCTCCTCGGATACATGTTTCAGTCAGAGAAGGCTGAGTCCGCAAATTACTTCATGCTTGCAGTGAATGCTATTGGATGTCTTGTATTATTTGTCTACTCTCTGGTTGGGCTCGGTGGCCTATGCCCAATGTGTACTGTTTATTACATAGCCTCTTGGATTGCTTTTTTTGTTTATTTTAAAAATGTTGATTTCTCTGGTCCAAGTGTGAAGATGATTTCAATTTATGCGTTGGTTGTTATCCTTGCGAGTGGAGGGACATGGACTTATGTAAATGGAAAAAATCAATATAAAGAACGAGTTGCTGAAAGTATGGTTGCACAATATGATGGCCTTCAAAACTTGGGAAAACCAAGTATGGATTCGATGTATAAACTTGCGAGTGCGACAGAGAAGTTTGAAGATGCACCGATTCAGATTGTGATCTTTAGTGATTTTCAATGTCCTGCTTGTAAAATGCTAAGTTCACTTATTCATCAAATTATTGAGAAGTACGAAGGTAAAGTTAATATCCAATACTTTTTCTACCCTCTAGATCACAATTGTAACCCTGAAATGAAAAACCCACTTCATCCTCTAGCATGCCAAGCTGCTTATTTATCTTATTGCCTTCCAGAGAAGTTTGGAAAAGTTCATGATGATATTTTCAATAATCAAGACAGCCTTTCACTTGAATGGCTTCATAACTATGCAAAGGATGAGAAGGTTCTTGATTGTATGAAAAATGCCACAACAAAAGAAAAAGTTGTGGATATGATTAAAGCTGCTGGACCTTTTGGGGTTCAGTCAACTCCAACGATGTTATTGAATGGAGTAAAAGTAGAGGGTGTTATTCCTTTTATTAACCTTGCTCCGATACTCGACGCCCTTGTAGAAAGACACGGTAAAAAGTAATGAGCAAAAAGAGAAGGGAGATTCCAAAGTATGGAACTCCCATTATCGAAACTCATTGCCACCTCGACTACCTAAAGCAAGATCCAATCGACGATATTATTGAAAAGTCACTTGCTGTTGGAATTGAAAAGATTGTTACAATCGCAGTAGAGCCAGAAAACTTGGATACTGTTCTCGATATCGCCCGAAGTAGAGACAATATTTTCTGCTCTCAAGGAGTTCACCCCCATGAAGCAAAACTTTTTAACGATGAAGTTCTAGATAAAATTAAATCAAGAGCGTCTGAGGAAAAAGTAGTTGCGATAGGAGAAATTGGACTCGACTATCATTATGATCACAGCCCAAGAGAAAAACAAAGAGAAGTCTTCGAGCAGCAACTTGAGATTGCAAGTCAGACAGACCTTCCAGTAATTATCCACTCAAGAGAAGCAGAAGAAGACACCATTAGCATATTAAAAAACCACTCCAAAAAGTTAAAAGGAAAAGGTGTCATTCACAGTTTCACATCGAAAATAGAATTGGCCGAAACTGCAGTTGACCTTGGTCTATACCTAGGCTTTAACGGAATTATTACATTCAAAAATGCAGAAAATGTCAGAGAGGCCCTTAAGTTTTGCCCAACTGAAAAACTACTATTAGAAACGGATGCACCCTTTCTTGCCCCTATTCCCTATAGAGGCAGAGAAAATGCTCCTTTTTATTTACCCTTTGTGGCTGAGCATATGGCCGAGTTGAAAAATCTGCCGGTAGAGGACCTTCTTTCAATAGTTTACAAAAACTCGACTAAGCTGTTCAGCTTTTGACTTTCACATAAAAATCACTGTCTCCGATAGGTTTGTTGGAGACAATCATGAAAAAAATTATCCTGTTTATGCTGAGTTTTTGCTCAGTCCTGCAAGCTCAGGACATTATTTCGATTCCTGTTTATGACATTGGTAAGACCAGCATGGATCTTGCTTTTGAATTAGAAACCGATGGGGCCCACTCAAAAGTTGTATTGGACTGCCAAAGTTTTCTTCACGGAATTAATATTTACGATTCAAGTCACAATCAGACTCTGCAATTTTATCTCTATGAACCTGAGTGCCACGAGGTTTTAAGTTTTGTTTGGGATCGAAATGCAAAAGATGAAAATTCTTGTGTAAGACTAGATCTTGTTAATAACTCTTATGAACTTTTAGGGTCTTGTGATTTAGACTGACTCTTAGCATTTTTCCAATCGAATAAAAGGTCATTAATTCCATTGAAGATTTTGAATTGAACTTCAGAAGATTCGACAATGTCATCATGACTTTCTGAGCGTAACTCATTATTCACTGTTGTTAACTCTGATTTTTTAGCTATGTTTGGTCCATCATTAAACATCGAAGAAGCATCTGAAATAAAATTCAAATTCTTTCCAACATTTTGAGGGATAATATCGTTATCAAATCCCACGCTATTCATTGTTACCAAGAGATCAACTCTTCTAAACCCATGTTCTGCTTTATTTAACTTCTGAGCAATATTGACTGCTGTATCAGAACCCATTCCGTGTCCAACTAGAACAACTGGCTTCTCCATTGGTCGGCGTTTAATTTCTTCAATCATTTTATCTTCGTCTTGCCAGGAGTAATACTCTGTCTCTGGCAAGTTGTCGGCCATAGTCTTGAGTTCTCCACCGTCATTAATTCCAATTAATTCAAACCCTCGAATAAAAAAGATTGCGGGTTTATTTATGGGTGGTTTAAGTCCATTAGTATCAATTTCTCTTGCTTCTTCGACTTCATCAGCGCTGCCACTTCCACCGATCCCTAAAAAGTCTGTGAGAACCCCAGGACTCTTTAGAGTGTTCTTTGCGACGTCTTTCGCTTCTTCTAAAATTTTCTTTCCAGCACCTACAATCTCTTTCCCATTCTTTTTTAAATTGTCTTTGTTAGCCAGCTTTTTGGCCCTTTCAGATATATCTGCCCCTTCAACACTTTCTTTCATGTCACTGGCCATCTTCTTGGCAGAGTTAGAACTAGTCGCCTTTTTTGAACTAAGGCCACCATCCTCAGAAATATAGGTAGGTTTTTTGTTTAAATAGTCACTTTTAGATCCATAATGGATCATATCTGTGTTCGTTTTCATTACTTATCATTATAACCATGACGCGTCATATTGGTAAGGAAGCAAAAAATCTCATGACTCATGGCAAATAGAAGAATATTTAATGGTTTGGGCTACAAAACTTGTCGTAATTGTGGCATATTCCCCCAAAATATCATCTTTATAGTGAAAGACGGAGTCTACATGTCAACTACTCGCATCGGTATTAATGGAATGGGTCGAATCGGAAGAACTGTTCTTAGAGAAATTATTAATAGAAATGAAGGAAAAATTGAGGTTGTCGCCGTCAATAATCCAGGAAACTCAGATGAGTACATCCACCTCCTCAAGTATGATTCAGTTCACGGCAAGTTCGGTGCTGAAGTTAAATTTGAAGACGACACAATAAACATTAATGGAAAGTCCATTAAGTTTTATTCAGAAAGAGATCCTTCTGCCATTGCATGGAGTGATCAACAAGTTGATGTTGTCATAGATGCAACAGGAGTCTTTAAAGACAAAGACGGACTTGGAAAACATTTAAGTGGAACAGTTAAAAAAGTTATCATGTGTGCTCCTGGAAAAGACCTTGATGGAACTTTTGTCGTCGGCATCAATCATGAAGACTACAGTCCAGCTGATCACAATATTATTTCGAATGCTAGTTGTACGACAAACTGTCTTGCTCCTGTCGCAAAAGTTCTTAATGATAAATTTGGAATTAAAAGTGGTTTAATGACTACTATCCATGCCTATACATCTGACCAACAACTTCTTGATGGATCACACAGAGACCCTAGAAGAGCTAGAGCAGCAGCAATGTCGATGATACCGACAACAACTGGAGCAGCCAAAGCTGTTGGACTTGTTATTCCAGAACTTAAAGGAAAACTAGATGGGTACGCAGTAAGAGTTCCGACTCCAAATGTATCAATGGTTGATTTAACTGTAAGTTTAAACACAGCTGCAACAGAAGCTGAAATTAATGCGGCTTTAAAAGAAGCTAGTAACTCTTCTCTAAAAGGTGTTCTTCGATATGAAGAAGAACTTTTAGTGAGTATCGACTTTTGTGGAATGAGAGAATCTTCATGTGTTGACTCTACTCTTACAAACGTTGTCGATGACAAAGTTAAAGTTGTTGCCTGGTATGATAATGAAGCTGGCTTTTCAAATAGAGTTATAGATCTTGCAACTTATGTTGGGAGTAAACTGTAATGGCCCTTAAATTTGTTGATGAAATTGATCTTAAAGGAAAAAGAGTCATCGCACGTTTTGACTTTAATGTTCCTTTAAAAAAAGACAACAAATCTGAAATAAGCGATACCACAAGAATTGATTTAGCTTTAGAAACAATTAAGTATATTTTGGATCAAGGCTGTTCAAAATTAATTCTTATGTCGCACTTAGGGCGTCCAAAAGGAAAAGTGAATAAAGACTTTTCTCTAGAGCCAGTCGCCACATACTTAGCGGAACAGCTCGGGCAAGAAGTAACTCTAACTGAGTCATGCCTAGATAGAGGCATAAAAACTCTTCTTACCTTAAATACAAACAATATAATTCTTTTAGAAAATTTAAGGTTTCATCCAGAAGAAACAGCAGGTGATGTAGAATTTGCAAGAACTCTTTCAGAGTATGCTGATATCTATGTCAATGATGCTTTTGGAACAGCTCACAGAAAACATGCATCAACTTATCATATCAATGCATTCTTTAAATTTAAGTCAGTGGGCGGATTTCTTATAAAGAAAGAAATTGAAGCTCTTGAAAAAGTAGTTGATAAACCAATTAAACCATTTGTTGGAATAACTGGTGGAGCAAAAGTTTCAGACAAAATTAAAATTATCGAAAGACTACTTATTAATGTTGATACTTTAATAATTGGTGGAGCAATGGCCTACCCATTTCTAAAGGCCAAGGGGCATTCGGTAGGAAAATCTCTTTGCTCTGAAGATGACGTTAAACTTGCGACAAAACTTTTAAAAAATCCAAGTTCATCAAAAATTGTACTTCCTATAGACCATATTGGAAGTACAGAGTTTGCAGGTGACCCTCAATCTATTTCTGGAGTTGATATTCCTGAAGATATAATGGCCCTCGATATTGGCCCTAAATCAATTGAGCTTTTTAAAGACAAACTTTATGGAGCGAAAACGGTTCTTTGGAATGGCCCAATGGGATGCTTTGAAGAAGAGAGTTATTCAAACGGCACTTTTTCAATAGCCAAATTATTATCTGAGCTTAACGCCTATACTTTAATTGGCGGTGGAGACTCTGTTAGCGCTGTAAAACAATCTGGACTGACTGAGAAAATGTCTCATGTCTCAACAGGTGGTGGAGCCTCACTTGAGTACCTAGAAGATGGTACTCTTCCGGGAATTCAAGCTCTTAAGTTTGGAGTCGATCTCAACCTATAAGGAAATTATTATGAGTAGAAAGATTCACATTTATGGTAATTGGAAAATGAACCAACTTACATCCGATATCTATCAATTTTTTGAAGAATTAGAGGATGATAAGTTAGCAGAGTTAAAATGCCAGGCTGGAATCGCTCCTCAATTCCCACACCTTTCTTTAGTAAAAGAAAAAGCTCTTACATTGGGTATTAAAGTTGGTGGCCAAAACTGCTCACACAAAAACTCAGGAGCATTTACTGGGGACACTTCTCCAGAAACATTGAAAGACCTTGAGTTAGACTTTGTTCTAATAGGTCACTCTGAGAGACGAACAGTATTTAACGAAAGCAATGAACTTATAAATGAAAAAACACTTTTAGCGCTCTCACTTGGACTTGAAGTCGTTTTTTGCATTGGAGAAACTCTAGAAGAAAGAGAGTCCAATAAAACATTTGAAGTTCTTAAAGCTCAACTTGATGAAGGCCTTAAAGGTCTTCCTAAAGAAAAACAATCTGACATCATTATAGCTTATGAACCAGTATGGGCGATTGGAACAGGAGTTGTTGCTAGTCCACCTCAAGCTCAAGAAGCCCACGCTTTTATCAGAGAGCACCTAGGTAGTAAGCATGGCTTTGATGAAAAATCTTTAATCATTCAATATGGTGGATCTGTTAAGCCTGGCAACGCGCTAGGTCTTCTCTCTCTCCCTGATATCGATGGTGCCCTCGTTGGTGGTGCAAGTTTAAAACCATCGGATTTTTACGAATTACTTAAAGTTGGCTCAGAGTTAACTCCCTGAAATTATTAAACTGATTGGTACTTAGCTTGCCAATGCGAAGGGACTTTTGTATTTAATTAAGGTTTAAAAAAGGAAAAGATAAATGATTACAACTCTTATGGTATTTCACGCTGTTATTTCTGTTCTGCTCATCCTTGTTGTTTTACTACAGTTTGGTAAAGGCGCCGAGGCCGGACTTTTTAGTGGCGGTGGCGGAGACGCTGTTTTCTCTGGAAGCCAAAAAGGAAATATTCTCTCTAAAGTTACTGTTGTTTTAGCGATCATTTTTCTTGGTAACTCTGTTTTTCTTGCAAAATTACAAAGTAGCAGAAGTGGAAGCTCTCTTCTTGATTCAGAGGCCCCTGTCGCAATACCTTTAAATTCAGGAAATGTTGATCCTGCTCCTAAAGCAGAAACAAAAACTGAAACGACAACAAAGAAAGAAACAAAAACTGAAACCAAATAAACATGATCAGCGGACTTTAAGTCCGCTTTTTTGTTTTAGGGGGCCGTTCCATGACACCAGAAATCAAGGAACTTATCCGTAAAGAATATCATCACCTAGACACTTTTTATTTTAACACTGCTTATTTTGGACCTAGCCCATACTCTGCAAAACAAAAAGTTTCTAGAGCTCTTCAAAAAGAATTAGATCCTTCTTTTTATAACTACAATACCTGGATGGGTGTAAGTGAAAGAATTCGAATCCAACTCGCAGGGATTCTAGACTGTAATCCTGATCATATAACACATTCAACTTCCACAAGTGACATCGTCAACATTGTAGCCAATGGCTATAAGTTTGAGAAAGATGATGTCGTAGTAGCGATTGATAAAGACTATCCATCAAACATACTTCCTTGGATGAGAGCAGTTGAAACTCGTAACATCAACTTTGAACTTCTAAACCTTGGTGATCAAATTGTTCCAACCCCAGAGTGGTTGGATAAAAATCTTCCAAAAAACACGAAGATTTTCAATGTCTCTCACGTGACATTTGATACTGGAAAAAAAGTAGATATTCTTGGGATTGGTAAGCTATTAAGAGAAAGAGGTATTCTTTTCATCGTAGATGCAACTCAGTCACTCGGTGGAATGGAAATAACAAGTGAAGAGTTGAGTTACATTGATGTCCTCGCAGCTTCTTCATACAAATGGATGTTAGGTCCTTACGGTCATGCTTTTGGATACTTCTCAGATAGAGCTCTCGAGGTCGTTGAACATAGAAATGGAAACTGGATTGTTTCTCCCAAATCTAAAGTTGTTTATCAACTTCTCGATTACACAACAGAAACTCTCCCTGGGGCCAGAAAGTATGATAGAGGTCAGGCCTCTAATATGCTTTCATTGAGTTGTCTTGAAGCAGGACTAGATTTACTTTCAGAAATCGGCCTTGAAAAAGTAAGACGTCATAACCAAAAAGTAAGAGATTACTTTTTAGAAAATTATCCAAAGAGCAAGTTTGAACTTATAACCCCTCTTGAGAACATGGGAAATATCGTTTCGATAAAAACGAAAGGTGTTGACCCCTTAGAGCTTGAAAGAGAACTAAAGTTTAGAAATGTAGATGTCTCAGTTCGACAAGGTAATATTAGACTATCTTTCCATGTCTTTAATACTGAAGAACAAGTAAACACATTAATTGAAGCATTGGATATCTAGGAAGCTTTTTTCTTTTTATCTTTAGTTTCATCTGACGAAATTGAAAAATCACTTTTAATTTTCCCAAACTCTTTAGACTTATTGCCTTCGAATATATTTTTATCCTTGTAATTAACAGGAACCTTTTCAAAAGGTAATGTTTCATGAGGCTGACAAGGGTCAAAGTCGTCAGGAAGAACGTCTTTAACTTTTCCTTTGAGAACAATATTAGAAACATTTTTAACGAAAAGATCAAATAGCTCTGGGTCTAATTTTTTCCCTACAGTCTTCCCCATTACTTCTAGTGCATCCTCTACTGATAAAACATCGTGATAAGATCTCTTTGTCGTGATGGCATCAAAAAAATCAGCAATTGCAGTAATTCTTGCTAACACATGGATATTTTCCCCATGCATATTACTTGGATAACCTGTTCCATTAAAGTTTTCATGATGTTCATGAATGATTCTACTGATTATATTAAAGTCGACCCCAGGCATATCGTAATTACCTTCAGCCAGAAGTGTTTTCCCATAGTCAGGATGCTTTTTGATTTCAGCAAACTCTTCATCATTCAACTTGCCTGGATTATTAATAATAGTTGTTGGAATTTTTATTTTACCAAGATCATGTAATAGTCCACCGAGTCCGGCCATGACAATATCTTCTCGGCTGGCCTTAGGGTTCCACGCTTGAAAAAGAACAATACAATACATGGATACATTAATACTGTGATCATAAGTGTAGAAATCATGAAAACTTAAGTTTCCAATTAGCTCTTGTACTTTTTTAACATCGTAGTCTTTTATAACATCAATCATCGACTCAACCGAATCTCGACATCCTTCAATCGCTTCGCCTAGATACTCTGTCGTAAATTCTTTTTCTTCATCGAAAATCTTAGTTAGATAAACGATTGCAGAATCTTTGATGACTTCTGACTTTGCAACATCATCAGCTTTTTCACATTGAACAAGAGATCTTAAATATGAATCTCTTTGCTCTTCAAGAATATAAAGTTGGTGGTATTTATGTTTAAAGTTTAGGACTTCTTCTTTTGTAAGGCTCCCACCGTTAGGATAAATTCTCACAAACCTTTCTTTCCCTTTCACGGCCGAGGAGTTTACAAAAAGATCATAAGGAAGTGGTTTGTTTATTAAAACAAACTCAAACCCTACACTGAAAAAGCTTTTATTCTGATCTGACATTAAGTCTAACTCCTCTAAAACTTATCGGAGCAAAAAGGGAGGAACTTAATTTAAATATGGCAATAACTACCTAGAATTACTGGGCTAAAGGTAGCATTTCCCCTCTCCCCGGTAGGTAGGGACTCTTTGAATTACCTGAGCATTACTCACCAGTAACACATCATTAAACCTTTCACACAACTCCCCTGCTTTTGAGTGTCTAAAAAATACAGGGTCACCAATACGAATTTCACCAGAATAGCTAATTGGTGTTTGAACCTCTCCGGCCATTTCGTTTGGAATAAGTTTAACTTTCTCAGGCAGAAAAGGTGTTGGGAGCTTTTCTCTTCCAAGAGATCCACTTGCAACATAACCACCACCTGCACATGTATAAATATTATTTTGGGATTTTCTCGTTACTTCTATGGCATAGAATGCTGCTGGAGAATAATGAAAATCTTTATAATAATCAAAAAGGATTGGACTAAAGAATCCGCTTCCGACAGCGATTTCATTCACACTTTCATCTTTATAGGTACTCTCAATACTTCCAGTTCCACCACCATTTACAAAATCTAATTCGATTCCATAATCCCGACAAGTCTGAACCATAGAAGCTCGTTTCTTATGTATCCTATTAATAGAAAGCTTTTTTAGTAATCGAATAATGGGGTTGATCAGTTTTGTATAAGGATTTGAGTCACACACTCCTGCAATTTGAGCTTCGTACCCCATAAGGCCGACCAGTCTTAAATTTGGACATTCTTTTATGGTAGATAAAACTTTTCTTAACTGAGACAACTCTCTCAAGCTGGATCGGTAAACACCAAACCATATTCCTGGAAACTTAGTCGACATATCGATATCTAAACAGACATTAACAACAACTCCATTCTTCTTTGCTAAGCGATCATAATTTTCAAAATGTTCTGGGAGATCCCCCATCAATATAATATTTTTTCCTTCTTTAATTTTTGGAAAAACTCTAACTAACTGAAGATCCCGAGTGTAAGGGTACGCCACGAGTAAATTATCAAATCCATGTACAGCGAGATCAACGGCCTCTTCAGGAGAAAAACACATTAACCCATTAAAGGCTTCAGGATGACTTTCTAATATTCTTTTAAGTATGCTTTTACATCTAATCGACTTCGAGGCAACTCGAATTTTTTTTCCTTTTGCCCTTTTAACAATTGACTCAATATTCTTATCGAGAACATCTAAGTCAACAATTGCAGTCGGTAGACGTTCACCCTCTAGAATATTTTTATAATAATTGTATTGGTCTTTCATAAGACCTTTATCTTACACCATTGTCCCCTAACTAAAAACTTGACTATAACGATCAAAATAGAATGCTCTATTGAATATTTTTCTATGTTTCCTTATACTTTTGAGACACAAGAATGTTCGAAAGGTTAGGTTTTATGGGCTGGTCAGTTGGTAGAGGTAGAGGGGATATTACAACATTTATTCCTGGAATTGTTATGCTCGGGTACGGTAATCCAAAAAATACCGTAACAGAAGTTGAGACTCCTCTTACCGCGAGAGTATTTTGGTTAGAGTCAGAAAGCACGTCTGAACATTTCCTCTACATCAATCTTGAAGTTTGTTTTATCACTCAAAGCCTCACTGATGCTATTTGGAAAGAGTTTCAAAATGAATTTAGTGCACTTAATATTCCAAGAAAAAATTTAATGTTTACAGCACAGCATACCCATAGTGCTCCAAGTGGATATACTCATTATGCACTCTACAATGTACCTACAGAGGGATTCTCTCCTCAAGTGTTAAATACTATTGTTCAAGGAGTGAGTACCGCAATCAAACAGGCCAGAGCTTGTATGAGACCTTCTAAAGTTTTGTTAAAAAGAGGTTCATTTCCACTCTCTACCGACGTTTCATTCAACAGAAGTCTTGAAGCCTATAATGCAAACCCAGAGGTTCAGCCCAAGCTTACAACTGAAGAGCAGAACAAGGCAGTTGATCGAGAAATGAGAATTCTTGAAATCGTTGATGATGAAGGTCCAAGTGGGATCATAGGAATCTTTGCTGTTCATCCGACCAATATAATATGGACTAATCATTTAATATCTCCAGGCAACAAAGGTTACGCTTCTCTCTACTTAGAAGATCATTTCAAGAAAAAGGGTCGAAAAGACTATCTTGCTATTTTTGCTCAAGGGAACGCTGGAGATGTTTCTCCGATTTATACTCCGAAGTGGTTTGAGCACATGATCCCAAAGAGTGACCAAGAAATGGTGGAAAAATCGAAGGCCAATGGAAAACTTCAATACCTTGGAGCTCTCGACTTTCTAAACAATGAAGGTGTTGAACTTGAAGAAGGGTCAATTGATAGTGAGCTGATCTATATAGATATGAGCAGTATTACTTGTGACCAAAAACATATCTCTCCTCAACTTAAAGGAACAAATGCAGTAACTTCCCCTGCAACCCTTGGTGTTGCTTTTATGGGAGGAGCGGAAGGTGCTGGCATCGGATTGCCTCTCAAAATTCTCTGCCAAACTTTAATAACTTGTGTGAGAATATTTGAATATCTAATCTCCCCTCTTAGAAGTAAGAGATGGAGAACAAAAGTATTCAGAAAGTACCGGTCTCAATCTCCTAAATTTATTTTTGTTGAAACAGGAGAGAAAAAAGTTCTTGGGACAAGTAAAATAATGAGTCTGGTCATTCCAGATTTTGCTGATCAGTCTATTAGGTATTTTAAGAAAATTCATAAGATGGGGGGAGCTGGAGAACATTCCTGGACTCAGCAAATCCTCCCTATTCAAATTTCAATTCTAGGCGGATATGCCTTCATTGGAATTCCTGCTGAAACATCAACGATGGCCGGTGAGAGAATTAAGAATGCTCTTTATGATGTTTTAAAAGAGAGAGTAAAAGAAGTTATCCTTTGTCCTTATGCAAATTCATATTGTGGATATATTACGACTCCAGAAGAGTACGAACATCAATGTTATGAAGGTGGGCACACAGTTTTTGGAAAATGGACTCAACCGGCCTTTCAAACAAAACTTTGTGAGCTCGCAACTGAAATGTTGAAGCCAAAAGAAGAGAGAGTGTTGGACAAGTCTCTCGTGCCTCCGCAGTTTTCTGAGTCAGAACTAAAGGTTCGAACTCTTGAAAATCTTTCACTCTATCCTGGAACATAATTAATATTATAGAACTCTTTATTGCTTTTATCTCAAAGCCATTTTCCGGTAGTGCTCCAGCACAAATTTTTGTCATACTCTGTACAAAATTTACTAAATTGTATGGTTACAAAGCTGACTTTTCACAGCCTCTAAGTAGTTGAAGTTACTTGATTTTTCTATTTTCCATAGTTGAGACATGCCTTAATTCTCTTAACTTATTAGGTTGTAAATATTTAAAAGTATAAAATTGGTACATGAATGAACCGAGGAGTTGTAATGAAGTTGATATTGTTCATTTTTTCAATACTATTTTCTTTCCATGTTTTAGCCTGTGACGAAGTCGCTTTCAAGAATTGCATAAAATTCAAAGGTGGAATCAAATGCTACCAAAAGCATAAATGTAGCCAAGACCTTTTCCAGAAGGACTTTTGTGAAAGTTTTGACTATAAACACTGTCTCAAGTGGAAAGGTGGCGCTAATTGCGTTGCTAAAAAAAAGCAATGTAAAGAGATCCTTTCAAGAAATAATTTCGAAGGCTATCTTCCTTTAATTTATAACCGCTCTGATAATAATCACTTTTCTCGTTTCGGTGAAGTACCTCAAACTTGCCAGCCTAATGGAATCATCAGAACTAATAATGTTCGAACTTCTGAGAATTTTGTAGATCGATTTATTAAAGAGGCCCATCAATTTGGAACAGGAGTCAAAACTTACAAACTTGGAAACTATCAAGCCCATAAAACTGATTGTTCTGGTTTTCTAATGTTAGCAATGAAAAAAATGGGACTTAAAACTTCTGGTCCACAGTTTGACTTAGCTCCAAATTTCCCGAGACATTTCAAAAAATGTGACCCCAACAATCTTAAGCCTGGAGACCTTTTACTTCTCAACAAACCAGGAAGAAGCCCCGACCATTGGGTCATGGTCTCTTCAAAGGGGAAATGGCCTTCTGGTGATATTGAAATCATGGATGTCTCATCTGATTATTACGCTGGAAAAACATACTACCGAGGAAAACTTAAAAAGCGTGGAAATATACAGGCCCGCAAAGTTTTCAGCTGTGTTCGCCACAAGAATATGAATCAGCAATCGAATAATATCGTATCGATCTAAGTCATAAGTTTCAGAACTGCTGACTGGTAATAAGATTTCTATGAAACCCTCATGAAAATAGCAAAAAAAAAGGCCCTCAAAAGAGGGCCTCATATTTAAAAAATAATTTCTTATTTTCTAGAATGGAATGTCATCAGCTGTGAAGTTAGCGTCTGTAGAAACATTGTAGTCTTGGTTAAGAGCATTGTCTCCCATTGGCGCATCTTGATTCATATCGTTTGATTTGAAATCTCCACCTCGGCTAGCTCCAGTTGAAGCTCCACCAATGAACTGAACATTTTTAGCACTGATTTCTGTTGTGTATCTTTTTGATCCATCCTTAGCTTCCCAAGAACGAGTCTGAAGAGTTCCTTCAACAAATGCTTGTCTACCTTTTGAAAGGTATTGATTACAAAGCTCTCCAAGCTTTCCCCAAACAACAATTCTATGCCATTCAGTTCTTTCTTGTTTTTGTCCAGACTTGTCTGTCCATGATTCACTTGTTGCAAGTGAAAAGTTACAAACAGCTGCACCACTAGGTGTGTACTTAAGTTCAGGATCTTGTCCTAATCTTCCAAGGATCATTACTTTGTTCAAACTCATAGAGTCCTCCAACTTTATTCACAGCAAGTACTACGTCTCTAACTTACTGCTACGGTTTTCATTAAAAATGAACAAATAACATATAATTTTGCTCATCAATTTAGAAGTGAATTCTGAAGAAGGTTTAGCAAAGAAGTGAGCAGAAATGCCATGCATTAAGCACCGAATAAAACTGGAGTTTGAAAATCTAGTCTTCGAATATTAAGGGTGTTGGCCGTGGTCTTGAATCTCTGAAGCTTCAAAGTTTTTTTCGATATGTTCGCCCTGACCAGTCTCGTCATTTGGTTCTTGCTCTTTCCAAAAATCTTTAACCAGCTTTCTCGCAACATTAACATCTTTCTTGTACCAAGAAGCATCGAAGCCACAATGGGGACACGGGATTTCTTTTCTAAAGGCAAGACGAATGCCTAATTCGAAGCAGGCCCAAATAACAAAGAAACTAAAAATTCCATTCCATTGCATAAGAGGAAAGAGAACCATCGAGGTAAATACAGTTACAATTATCATTTGAAAGTAATGCTTAGGACTCAAACGATAAGTCATATTAAAGGCCCTCTCTACCCCACATAGTGGACAGAGAAATCTCTTCACAGGATTTTTATGTTTATAAGGTCTGGCATCGAATTTAAAAGTTTTCTTACTTGTTTCCATAGGTCAATTATACCTCAAAAGAAGATTGATTAAGAGCTGAACACTTTTACCTACCTGTAGAAAAGGCCTCCAGGTCCCCCTCGGGACCCAGGGTGTAGGTAAGACAAGTAGCGCATTTTCATGCAATTGAAATTGTTGGGGGTGGGATCGCCGAATCCGTTCAACGTACCGCACCAGGTAATCGGCAAAGAACCTGGTTCACCCTTACTAACTCCAAGAATCGTGCCGGCCAATCCTGATCAAATTGATCGACTTTTCAAACGTTTAGCATAGCAAATTGACCGGAATCATTGGCTCCAGTAGCATTAAGACACTAGGAGTTAGCCACTAAGTATGAACAAGGAAGCCCCCACAAAAAGACGTCTTTTCAAGAGAAATGAAAAGGGACAACTCTCTATTTTTTTAGGGATTTGTATGACCGTCATTCTGACGATGCTCGCTTTTATTGTGAACATCGGGCTCTTTGTTAAAGCAAAAATTAATCTGCAAAATGCTGTTGATGCTGCTGCTTGGTCGGGAGCAGCTGTTCAAGCTCGCCAGCTTTCAAATATTGGTTACATGAATTGGGAACTTAGAAACACCTACAAAGAGTGGTTGTTTAAATATTATGTTCTAGGGCATATGGGACAAGACTGGCTTAAATATCCAAACCTTGGCTCTCAGCCTCACGACTTTCTTCTTAAACCATTTGGAATGGACACACCTGACGTTCGAGATAAGTTTAATCTTCCTTCAATTTGTATTCACTTTGGTTCCCCTAATAATATTTGTAGTATCTACGATGTTCCAGGTCTCCCAGAATTCGATACTGTTGGTCTTCCTGGAATTTCAGAAAGACACTCCTCTTTTCTTGCTTCTATTCGAGATATTAAATCAAAAGATTGTTCCGAGAGAGGTGGGATCAATCTCATGACAACTTTACTTTGGGCCTACGGAACAGGTTCTAGTTCTTTTTCAGACCTTCCCTCTGTTGCGGCCAATAGAATTGGTGCATGGATCGAAGCGATTGAGATTGGATTTCGAATTAGAAATTTAGAATCTTTTGTAAACAGGCCTCCCGTTAACGGAGGTATGTGTGTAAGTGGACCATGTCCCATTCAACTTGGAATGCTTCAGTCTGAATTTCAACTTCCTTACAATGAAAGACCTATTAAAGCTCTTATTTCTGCCTATCGAAATTTAGGTGGCGGAACAATTAAAGATGAAGAAGAAAATGAAGACAATATGGATATCTTTACGAGATCTTTTTCTCTAACAGAAATTCCTCCTAGTCCTCATGAAGTTCAACCAACTTCTCTTTCAGGATTATTAATTCCTGCAGATGCTACTGTTGCTGGGCAATCTGCTTTTTCAAAAAATTATTTAGACCTCTTAGCTTTTCCAATAAATATGGCCACACTCTATACAAACTTTGTCACAAAGTCTGGTACTGTT
>JAGSHI010000196.1 GCA_023954635.1 Bacteriovoracaceae bacterium | reverse complement strand
TTTCAACCTCTTCCCAAAGGCGACTTTTTTCCGGATGTCCTTTAATGAGTAGGGGAATAAATTTTTCTTCCATCGTAGATTCATAGGTATCAAAGTCGATGGGATCAAATTCTGGCTCTACACGGCCTACTTTTGTTGAATGACAGGCCATGCATTTTGGTTCGAGAATGTATTTTTGAAGAGACTTAAAACCAAGAGGAGCTTCACCACGAATCAAGGCATTCGCTTCAAAAGGAAGACTGTTATCCCTGAATTTAAGAGGGCCTTTTTCTGCCTGGCAAGCAGTCAGAAAGATAAGCATTAAAAAAGCACTCAAAGGGCTGAATAACATAAGCTAGGTTTATCTCGGATTACCCAATAGGACAAGTACCCCCGGGGGGTATGTAAAAATCACCTGCTCGATGTAATTAGTTCAACGGAATGACATTTTTTTGAGATTAATACTGTCATCTGGCATAAAAAGCCTCTGACGATATGTTAGATTCTTCGGTGACGAACATGATGGTCATCGTATAGGAATTGGAATTCGCTTTAAATTTTAGGATATCTTATGAAAGAAGGCGCAGATCATAAAAAACAGTTAAGCCGAGTGAACCGTATTGAAGGTCAGGTCCGTGGTATTGGTAAGATGATTGAGGAAGGGAAATACTGTATTGATATCCTAACTCAAGTTAAGGCCATTCGAAGCGCTATGAAGTCGCTAGAGCTAGAGGTCCTAGAGTCTCACTTAAACTGCTGCCTGAAAGGGGCCATTAACTCCCAGTCAAAGGGTGAAATGGACGAAAAGGTTGATGAGATTCTCGAGCTAATCCGACGAGTGAGCAAGTCTTAAAGGTATTTAGTTCTTCTGTGCGATGAGTCGTAGTCACTTAGAAATTTCAATTTAACTGAAATTCAAATAAGCTACTAGAGATGAATCGATTCTTGCGTTTTTCTATTAACCTGTTTCTATGCCTTTGCATTGCAAGCTTTGGGGAATTTTCTGTAAGAGCTGATGGGGTTTCTGAGCATCTCGATTTGTATTCTAATGTAAATAAGACTGCACATGATAATATCGACGATAATGTAGATGAACATGCTCATAGTCATAAACATAGTGAGGATGGTGAAGAGCATGAGCATAACCATGATCATGGTTCACTTAGTTTGTTAGAAATTAAAATATTACGAGCTGATTTGAACCTGAAGTTCAGTGTCGCAGCTTTCGAGTACATTAATCGACCTACCGTTAAAAATCTTCACTCGAACCCCCATCTCTTAGAAATATTTAGACCTCCAATTTCTTAGTTAACGTTTAAATTTAACTTAACTAAATAACATGGAGAAATTATGTATAAACTTCTTTTAGGTTTATTAACCTTACTTTCGACTTCGAACGTATTTGCTCATGGAATCAGTGCAGATGCGAGACAGGCAATGATCGATGGTGGTTACCTTCGATATATTTATCTTGGCGCTGAACATATGATAACTGGCTACGACCACTTATTATTTTTATTCGGTGTCATCTTTTTCTTAACGACTTTTAAAGACATTGTGAAATTCATTAGTATTTTTACTCTCGGGCATTGTATTACTTTGATCTTTGCAACGTTCATGGGGATTTCTGCTAACTATTGGCTAGTGGACGCAGTTATTGCTCTTAGTGTTTGTTACAAGGGTTTTGACAATAATGAAGGCTTTCAAAAATATCTTGGATTGAAAAAGGCACCTAATCTTCTAATGATGGTTTTTGTCTTTGGACTGATCCACGGGTTTGGCCTTTCAACCAGGCTTCAGCAGCTTCCTTTAGGAGAGAAAGGTTCTGAAATGTTGATGAGGATTATCTCTTTCAACGTAGGAGTGGAAATAGGGCAAATCGCAGCCTTGGCCATTATGCTTGTTCTTCTTTCCGGAGTTAGGAAAACAGACCTCTTCAAGAAGTTTTCAAAAGTAGCAAACGATGGATTGATTTTAGCGGGCTTTATGCTCTTGTTAATGCAACTGCATGGCTACCTGCACACCTCTGAACCGGATGAGTTTGGTTTCAGTAAAGACAACCATCTCCATCATCATATGGACTTAGAAAAACCTAAAAAAGTCGAACACGACAATTTATAAGGGGATAGAAATGAAAAAAATAGTATTTATATTTGTCATTGGATTATCAACGGCCTGTTTTGCTGGACCAGGAGGAGGACACTCTCATGGGCATAGTCATTCTCATTCAAAGCCTAAAATTTCGAAAGAAAAGACTGGCGAGATTGGTCGCTATCATATTGAACGACTAGTAAAGTCTGGAAAGATAGAGGCTTCTTGGAAGTCTTCTACTTTTGATAAGTCAGTGAAGAAGACTTTTAATGGTAAAAAAGAATGGATCGTGACCTTTGATAATGAAAAAGTTGTAAAGAATAAGAAGCTTTATATTTTCTTAAATTTATCAGGAAAGTTTATTGCCGCAAATTTCACAGGGAAATAAGATGTGGTTAGCAATAGGTAAGACAATTCTTGCAGCTGTATTAATTAGTTTTGTTTCTTGGCTATCAGGAAAAAAGACAGGGTTGGCAGGCTTTATAACAGCCTTGCCTTTAACTACTCTATTAGCCTTGGCATTTTCACATTTAGAGTGGGGGGAACTCTGAGCAATCAGTTGAGTATGCGAAAAGTGTTTTCGTTGCGATCCCAGTTTCTTTACTCTTTTTTATTCCGTTCCTAATGGCTCAGAAATTTAATTTAAGTTTTTGGGCCTGTTACTCGAGTGGAATTGTTCTTTTAGGTGCGGGCTATTTTGCTCACACCTTCGTGGTTAAATTTTTGTAGATGAGTGACCTCTGAGTTTTCAGAGGTCATTTTAAAAAATGTTCGCCTCGGCTTTGAGTAAAAAAAGGTGCTTTGTTTGTCCTTAGCTTAACTAAAGTCATCTGAGCCCCAATTTCTTATCTAAAAATACATTTTTGAGTTATTAAAAACCAACACGGTGGCGCAGGGTGGAGCAGCGTCACGTTCTAAAGGTGTCTAAAGTTTATACACCGCTATATTTATTACAACCTTAATCAGGGAAAACCACTCTTAACTGGCTAATTTTTCAAAAGCTCCTTGGCACAATTCATGCTTAATATAATTGAACTCAGCTAATTAATTTTTCAAACTTTGGAGAGAATTATGAAAAACGTATTATCGCTACTGGTATTTTTAGCATTATCAACGACAGCTTTTGCGAATCCTCCTTCAGCAGTCAATTGTAATGAGATTCAAGTTGTCCCTTCAGACTCATTGGCTTCAATTTGTGTTGACGAAAATGATCGTCTCATTGGTGATCTATATAGATATCAAGATAATGATGGTTCCATGAAAATGTTTGGAGACTTTAATACTGTAAATATGGTCTACTGCCCTACAAATGTTCGTGACTATAATGCCATTTGCCGTTCACTTGGTGGAACTCTTCGAAGCAATGTTGAAAGCTTCTATAGAGCAAATCTACAAATAGACTGTGAAGAAAAGGTCGATAGATTAAATCCAAACTTTAGCTTTGAAAAACGTAGAAAACATCTTCAACTTTGCAGAAGAACAAGATGTATTCAAAACTCGAATAATAGGCGTGAGAGACAAGAATGTAGACAAAATTATCCACTTTAAAATATTCATAAAATTTTAAATTACCTTAAGAGGCCCATGGATTATGGGCTTTTTTAATTTAAACATCATGGTTTTAGACTATCTGTTGGAATATGATTGTTTTGAAAAAAAGAAAAAAAAAGCTCAGTGGGTTAACTGAGCTCTTAGTATCTTAAACATCCGAAGATGGTTAAAAAGAATTTTAATGGCGGGAGCGAAGGGACTCTTCTTTGCTCCAAATTAGTTCAATGATATTAATAAGATAGGAATAAAATCGGAGGGTTGCGGCTTTTTGGTTTCATCATCTTTCATGGAAAATCATGGGATTTAAGGTGTTCGGTGGAGCAAGGTGGAGCAGTGATAGGAGAGAGTTACCCATATAATTGAGAATTATAGGGGGCCTACTTATTAAAAAGGGGCTTTGTTTGTCCTTACCTTCGAGGGTACGGGGTCTGTGAAATCTATTCTTTCTGCTTGCTATGAGCTTGTCCGTGAACTGACTAAAGTTCTCGGGAATGCAAAGGGCACAAAAGTCTTTATCTACGCTCATCCTGAGGTAACCGCTCAGCTTTGTGGTGAAGATTTAGGCATGATTGAGACGTTAGAGGAGCGCTTTGGTAAGTCGCTCCTTATTCGTTCAGAGAATAACTATCATATTGAGCAATACGAAATCTTCCCTCAAGATTACTAAGTCTTACAATCTAATAGCAAATAATACCTAGCAGAGAAATCGACAAAGTCATCTAAAATAGCCCTATACTTAAATTAGGAGCAGTTCTATGAAATTTTTTTCATTCATTACAATAATGATTTCTCTTTTATCATGTGCCTCTCATGAAGGAGCGAGGGGGCTCGCATCTGCAGATCGAACCGAGCTCTATCAGGTAGGGGAAGTCAAAATTTCAGTATTAGAAATTGATGAGTTTCAAGATAAGTATGGGAAAGTTTGGGTCTTGATGGATGGAAGAGATGCATCAGGAAGTGAGTTCTCATCTCTAACAGCAATGACAAAAGTTCCTGATGCTAGAGGAAAATTTCTAAGAATGAATAATAACGGGGCCAGTGGAGAAAACTTCGATCCTGATAGTGATCGTACACTTGGTTCATTTCAAGAAGATATGGCTGGTCCGCATCAGCATGCTTTGAGAGGAAGGTTTACAGGAGTTGCTCCAGGGCATGGGCATGCCTTAGGCTTTAAGGACACGACAAATCACAATTCCTCTCT
>JAGSHI010000145.1 GCA_023954635.1 Bacteriovoracaceae bacterium | reverse complement strand
TTATCGTCTGTCCCCTGTGTCTTATAATCGTCCAACATTTTCTTGGCCTCTAAATTTCCAGGTTCTCTATCGAGGGTAAATTTCAAATTATTTCCAAGGTATTCATGACCTGGATAAACCTTAACCTCTCCATCCATTGTGTGAAATTGTTGACATATAGTCTCATACAAAACTTCAGGGTCTCCCCCATTGTGGCAATTTCCAACACCAGCATTAAATAAAGTATCACCGGTAAAGACGGCACTCGCTTTGTTATTGTTTTTGAGTAAGAAACATAAGTGGGCAAATGTATGGCCTGGAGTATCTAGCACTTCTAATTGATTTTCTTCATCAATCTCCACCACATCCCCTTTAGAGAGAAACCGGGTAACGCAGGGAATTTTTCCCTTCCCATTTTCGTGGGCCAGTACCTCACATGAAAAGGCATCAACTAACTCCTGATTGCCTTGGGTATGGTCCCAATGTTCATGAGTATTAATAACAATTGAAACTTGCTTCCCAAGATCCTTAGCAAAGCTTATCACTTGCGGAGCATCAAAAGGGTCAATGCAAATGAGACCCTTCTTCGAACTCTCAAGTAGGTAAGTAAAGTTTCGAAGAGCTGAATGGGTATATATTTGATGAATCTGCATTTCATTACCTTTAACATTCGATTTAAAACATATATCCTAGTCCCCTGTAATTAATTTGCCCAGAGGTGTTCATGGCCCAAGAAAGTTTGGCCCCTATTGTCACAAAAATGTTTCTCTTATTTCTCTTTTCAAAAGCTTTGGTTGAAGCGTGGCTTGATATGAAAAATCGAGGACATATCTTAAATTGCTCAGAAGAAGTCCCTGAGAAATTTCAAGATAAAATCTCTTTAGAGGATCATCAAAAAGCTGCCGATTACTCAATTACAAAAATTAAAACATCTAAGTTTTTTAAATTCGTAGATCTTGTAATCATGTTGATCTGGACACTTGGTGGTGGCCTTGAATCTTTAAATACAATTGTCAGTGGACTGGCCTTAGGTTCTATTCAACATGGAGTGGTTTTCTTTGCAGCATTTGCTTTAATCAACATGCTTCTAGGACTTCCGCAAAGTCTTTACACCACTTTTGTTATTGAAGAGAGATATGGCTTTAATAAAACAACTAGCAAAATATTTATTACTGATATGATTAAAGGATTAGTACTTGGATCAATAATAGGACTGCCGATTATAGCTGGTATTCTTTGGATCATGGAAGGTCTAGGTAGCATCTGGTGGGTTTATGGTTGGGCGTTTTTAACAGTCATTCAGTTTTTCCTTATTTGGCTTTACCCCACAGTCATCGCACCGTTGTTTAATAAGTTTAGTCCTCTAGAAGAGGGTGAGGTTAAAGAGAGAGTCTTAAGCCTTCTTGAGAGAACGGGATTTCAAAGCAAAGGTTTATTTGTCATGGATGCTTCAATGAGAAGTGCACATGGAAACGCCTATTTTACAGGCTTTGGAAAAAACAAAAGAATCGTTTTCTTCGATACACTTATTGAAACTTTAGACCCTGATGAAGTTGAGTCTGTTTTGGCCCACGAGCTAGGTCACTTCAAGAAAAAGCATATTATCAAACAGCTTGTTAAAGGTGTTGTTTTTAGCTTAATCGGTTTTTGGATTTTAGGATTATGTCTTAACTCAGAGGCCTTCTTTCAAGGTCACGGCGTCCAAACAATGGGGACCCATTTGGCCCTTATTCTTTTCATGATGGTGAGTGGAGCTTATACATTCTTTCTTACTCCTATCAGTGCATACGTATCTCGAAAGTACGAGTTTGAAGCAGATGAGTTTGCCTCTCAAAATGCCAAGGCCTCTAGGCTTATTAGTGCATTGGTAAAAATGTACAAAGACAATGCTTCAACATTAACTCCAGACCCGACATATTCGGCCTTTTATCATAGTCATCCACCGGCGCTAATTAGAGTTCAGTTCCTTGAAGACCTGATTAAGAAAGGCGTCTCGAGCTAGTTTTGGTGACACATTGTCACCAAACTTCAAATTTTGCAGAATGTTAGAAGCTCATTATTCTTACATTCTGCCCTTAAGTACTTGATCCCACGTAAATCCCCACCCATCTCAAGTTGCAGCATTTTAAAATTCGTATAGATTAGTGAACATCTACTTTTGCCATGAGGTTTGGAATGAAAAATTTAAGTTTGGTTTTATTCTTATTAGTTGTCACAACTTGGAATGCTCAAGCGTCTCACACTCCTGACCTATCTTCAGTAGCGAAGAAAACCTATCCAAAAAAGCCACCACATGGTGATGATGGTTCAGGTGGAAATGGCGGCCGTGGAGGAAAGTAATTTTTAAATACTTCCTTCTAATTCTAAAAGATACTTTTTATATTTAAGTCCGCCACCGTAACCAACAAGATCTCCACTAGCTCCAATGACTCTATGACATGGAATCACAATAGCATGTTTGTTTTTATTGTTGGCTCCACCCACTGCACGACACGCTAATGGTTTCCCAATTGATTTAGCTACTTGCCCATATGTTTTTAATTTTCCAAATGGAATGCGAGTTAAGTTTTTCCACACTTTCTTTTGAAACTGTGTTCCTTCTATTTTTAAAGGAAGATCGAAATCTTTTCTTTTCCCGCTAAAGTACTCTTCTAACTGGCGAATCGTTTTTTTAGTTATCTTGTTGGAGTTTTCTTTTTTGGTGGCCTTGGAAACAAAACTAACTGACAATAAGGATGTATCGTCACAAAGTACTTCTACTGTACCGATGGGGCTTTTTATATACTGTCTAAACATGGAAACTCCTTAATTATGAACGGACATATTGCCATTATTGATTGCGCCATATCTGAACCTTCTATTAAGTGCGTAAACCGTATGGGTAGAATCTTTGGTCAATCCATGACCTATCATAGCCCTTCTTGGTTTGGAATTGAAAGTCTCAGAGTTGATAAACCTAAAGCCTGGATTATCTTTGGAAGTTACTCCAATGTTGAAGACAAATATCCATGGCAATTAAATTTACAGAGCTTTATGCAAGAACAAATTTTAAAAGGAGTTCCAACTCTTGGAATTTGTTTTGGTCACCAGTTGATGGCCGATGCTTTTGGGGCCAAGGTTGTCAAAAACTCAAAAGATAAATGCCTAAGTGGCCCAAGAGAAGTGAAAGTATTGCGATCTCATATGGGGCTCAAAAAAAATGAAGCCATCACGATGATGACTCAACATCGCTTTCATCTAAAAAACCTTCCTAAAGATTTTATCCATATTGGAGAATCAAAAAACTGCAAGTACGATATCATCGCCCACAGATCTCTTCCTTATATAAGTTACCAAGGTCATCCCGAAGCGAGCCGACATTTCATCGAATCCAATATGGAGAAACCTGCCTCCAAGCAAGATATTGAAATGATGAACCAAGGTGGAGACTACGTAATTTCAAGGTTTTTTGAGTCTATGAGTCAGATTTAAGGCAGTCAAAAAATAGAGTTGAACGTATATTTTCAGCTACTTAACTAAAATATGTAAAAATCTCAACAAGTCATTTTAAAATAATACCAAGGGGTCCTCTACTCCTTTAAGTACCCCACACACCATTTTTTACCATGACGAGACTCAAGAAATTCGAATAGAAGACTATTCTTTGTGACAAGGGAAAGTCTTGGCAAACTCTTGAAGTTTGTCCTCTAACTCTGGAGTAAAAGATGAGAGTTTATCTGAATCAATATCAAGCTCAGCTATGAACTCTCCACTTTTGTTTTTAAGTGGAATTACTATTTCACTTTTCGTTGTAACAGAACAAGCAATGTGAGTATCACTTTTAGAGACATCAGCAATATTAACTGTCTTTTCTTCTCTAAGGGCCATTCCACAGAATCCTTTATCAAGAGGAATTCTAATATGGTTTGTTGATCGTCCTAGGAAAGGGCCAAGAACAAGATCTGTTCCAGACTCATTAAAGATCCATGAGGCCTTGAAGTAAACTCCAACCCAATCACCTGCAGATCCAGCAATCTCTTTTGCTTCTTCAACCCAATCAAGAACCTTTAATTGATATTCGATGAGCTCTTTTCCTCCGGCCAAAACAGGAGCAATTCTCTTAGATAATTCATGTAGGTGAACAGTATCGATTCTAAAGCCTTCATCTATCTTAAGGCTTCCGACAGTACGACCTTCATACTTAATAGGATGTTCACCATCGTCAGCTGAAACATCTACTCTAAGTGTTCCTTCCCCATCTCCAGAGAAAGTCTGTAGAAAAGGTAGAACTATTAATTTTCGTAACTTTTCCATATCTATTCCGTGTAGAGAATTTCCATAAATACTTTTTTTAAATGTTCAAAATAAGGCTTCCTAAACTTTTCTATTTCATTATGAAGTTCGTGATAGGCCTCATCAAAAGTTTGATAGTGAACAGCTTTCTCTACTAACTTGAAATATTTATCACAGGCCTCAAAATTAACAATTTTATCCATGTCTCCAATCGTTACATACATTGGAGTCTCTGGACGAAGCGGCCTAGAAAATGTTTCCTTACTACACTTCACCATTTCAAAAAGAAGTTTTGTATGAAGCTTCATTATATTTAAATCATCTGCAGTATAATTCTCTTTTACGAGCGGGTCATGAGATAAATAATTTAAATCAACTAGTCCGCCTAAGGTTACTGTCAGTGGCAGCTTTACAATATTTCTCCACATCCCTTTTGTTGAAAATTTTATCAACTCACCAAGGGCCCCTGGAAATCCGACAGGAGGAGCATTGACAAAAGTTCTTTCGGGGTAAAAATCTTTATCTGCATAATTTTGGATATACGAGCAAGTGATAAGCCCACCCATACTGTGTCCAAAGAGGGCGTACCTTTCCATTTTGTATTTTGATTTTAAGAATTGAATAATCTCATGAAGGTCTTCCATGTATTGACCAAAATCACTTATATAGCCTCGCCTACCCATGCTACGGCCGTGACCTCTTAGATCGTACTGACATATATTGAAATCAAATCCAAAGAGGTCTTGAATGTATTTATGTCGTCCTAAGTGCTCACCAATGCCATGGGTAGAGATGATCCAGACAGGTTTTCCAAGTTCTTTTACCTCGGCATGTATCTCTGTTCCGTCCTTTAAAGTAATAAACTTGTGCTCACTGAGCATGATTCCACCTTTCTTGTTTTTGCACCGGGCATCATTTTCGCGACTGGTCTTGAGTGAACTTCGAAAATCCCTATTATGTTAGGATATCTTTACTCTAAAAGGAAATAATGAATGTATTGTCCGGTTTGCTTTAATGACACACTTGGTCTTTCGAGATCAGGAGTTGTCCACCTTATTATTAATGGAAAACAAATGGATGCCGGCCGATTTCTGTTCAATCTTGATGACAGCAGAAGAGAAGATATCTACAAAGATTTCACAAAAAAAATAGAAGACTTTTTTAAATGGTACGGTGGTTTTGGAAACAAAGAACCTATCACAAATGTCTTTATTTGTTCTTCAGACTTTCGTTGTGATCATAGTTGCAAGATTCCTCTTTCTAATAAGTTTTCAATTGTAGGTAATCTTTTAGAAAGAAGAGATGTTATGAAAACTTTAGGTGAAATGGCCGAAAAGTATGATTTAAAAATAGAGCTTCAAGACGGTGTTAGCTAAGGCTTCTTTCTAATCCAAAGCTTTTTTTGAACTCTGGCGACAATTGCTCCATCAGAACCCAACACATCAACACTAAACTCTGGTTCATACTTACCTAGTTCATCAACTTTTTCTATAATCTCTGAAAGTCTTTCGGGAGTTATCTCAAATCGAGCACTCACTTTTCCCTTACCTGGACTTAGGAAGTCAATCGAAGCAGACTTGTCCCAGACAAGGTATTTTTTCCCAAGTAGCTTTAAAAGAATCAGCATAAACCAAGGGTCACACATGGAATATAAACTTCCCCCAAAGTGTGTTCCAACATAATTTTGATTCAACTTTCCAAGCTTCATAGAAACTTCAAGAATCGTCTGTTCAGGGTTCAAAGGACGAACCTTAACACCTGCCCCTAAGTAGGGAGGATAAAAGTTTATTATTTTAAAAATATGTTTATTTCGAAATTCAGAAAAGCTCATTCAGATATTATAGTGGAAGGGTTAAACCAATTTCAAATTCCATGTAACCCCCAATAAGAAATGGTTCCTTAGGAGTTGCACCGATTTTCAAAGATGGTCTTACGATTAATTCTTTACTTGTTCCAACATAATCTAGGATGTTCACACGATTAACATTTAAATCAATACACATCCAATCACATGCCTTTGATGTTTCATAATCGTAGTCGTTTGTTCTGTCATAGCTAACAAGTAAAATTTCTTCTTTCTTATTACCATCTGTGACTCGATCACTTTCATCAGTACTGTTTACGTCGTCTGAATTCCCTGCATCGCTGTCATTGGTATCAGTTTCATCTTCTGTGTTTACATAGATTTGAAACTTTTTGATAAATTTTAGGTCAGCTTTTTCAGGATTATCTAGAACTTCAAGCTTCATGTCTTTAATAACAATCGACTTTATAAGATCTTTATTAATGTCAGAAATATCAATTGGAATGGGATCCATGTCTACTTCAAAGTTTCCACCAATTCGAACAATAATGTCTGCTAGAAGGTTTCCAAAATTAGAAATAAAAATAGGTCCATCGACGGCACGATTTACTTGAATGTCTGATAGATAGTATTTTCCACGAAGGTAATAAACTTTTTGGTCACGAGGTGTACCTGTTCCACCATTTGGTCCAATCTGTGATCCGTTTCCGTCATCACCTGTTCTTCGAATCTGTTGTTCAGCAGCTGTTTCTGGTCCGTAGAGAGGAATGAAAGTTTCTTTTTTTCCACATGAAATCAATGCAGTTAAAAGAATTAGAAAAGCTAATACTTTGCTCGTTACCATTTTATTTCCCTCTCTCGTCGCAGAGCGTGGATACTAGCCACTTCAGAAAGCTCTGACAAGAACTTGTAATCATTTCATTTCAAATTTAGAGGGTGGCAAATCGCATTACTTTCGTTATAGTCCGGCCAATGAGATTCTGGGGAAACTTACTTAAAGTATTAATATCATTCATCTTGATGGGTTCTCTTACCCATGCTGCTTACTATGAGACAGTTCCTAAAAAGGTTCGGCTCTTGGCCGTACGCCAAGTCTACTCAGGAACAATCACTAACTTTTTTGAAGCCAATATGAAGTCCGAATCTTTAGGGATTAAAGCTGAGATTGATGCTGATGCTTTGAAGTCCGTTCAGGCCTTAGATGAGTTTTATTTTGAAACGTTAGAGAGATATGCTCCAGATGCATACGATAAGTTTTCAGCTGGAAAATGGGAGCTTGATGCCAAAGCAAAGGCCAAAGTTTTTGGAGTTGGTTTTGCCTACGGTATTACAGATCGCTTAATGGCAGTGGCCTCTCTTCCTTATTATGATGTTCGAGTCATGCTTGAGGCCAAGAGAACTGCTGGAAATAATTATGAGCAAGTGGCCAACATCATTAGAAGTGGTGAAGGTCGACTAAGAGGTCTCTCAATTGATACTTCTGATTTTCCAGATCCGACAGGTGAGCTCATTCAATCCGTGCTTGTAAACTATTATGGTTATGCTCCTGGTGGGGAGTGGCGAGGAAAAGGCTACGGAGACTTAGACCTTTTTGCAAAATATCGTTTAACTGATTGGAGAGACAAAGGTCTTGCCGTGGCCTTAGGGGTTATTGTTCCAACAGGTCGCGAGCAAGATGAAGACATTCTCCAAGATGTCTCTTTTGGAAATGGTTATTGGAGTACCTATGCTGAGTTCGGTGGCGGAGTAAGACTCTCTCCCATGATCTCACTCGATAGCTGGATCAGAGGAAGTTATAACTTTGAAAGAAATATCACAAAGAGAATTCCAGAAGGCTATGATTTTCTTTTAAGCAGTGAAAAAGGAAACTTCAAAGAAAAGCCAGGTCATCGAATTGATTACTCACTCTCCTCTAGTTTTCAAATTAACGATTGGTGGACAATCACTCCAGAGTACCTCTATTCATTTCTTCAATCTACTGAGTACGAATCTCAATACACACTAGCGAATAGTATTCTCTCCTATAAAAGTGAGGAAGAGGCCCACACAGCTAAACTTGGGGTTGAGTTCTCAACAATTACCCCTTTTATGAAAGGGAAAATGGCCGTTCCATTTAGTACCACCATCTCCGTAGAGCAAACGATGGTTGGAAAGAATGTTCCAGATCTCTTTTTGGCCTCATTAGAACTGCGATTAATGTTCTAATCCCACAAATTATTGTCATTTAACCAAAAAACAATATGTTAAATATCAGGCCTTATTTAGAGCTTCCGGGGCTCCTTATGAACCTAAACGCCTGAAATAACTAACTCCCTCTAGTTTTTC
>JAGSHI010000060.1 GCA_023954635.1 Bacteriovoracaceae bacterium | reverse complement strand
GTTTAGCTGAATTGAGATATAAGCTAATGATAAAGGGATTCACTCTTTATATCGGCTTACATTCGCTAATTTCTTAGTTTTGTGCTCAGGGATGCCTAATTTCAGATAGATACAGGATGAAAAGTCGACTAACTAAACATAATTAAGTGCCAATTTAAGTTGTCAATTTTAAGGGTTATTTGTCTAAGAGATACATTGAAATTATTTCATGAATTGTCTATTAACTTACTGCAAGTATTAGCAATATGTTATATTTCGCAGTAAGTCATTTATTGTTGAAAAGCTCATACGGGATAAGAAATGTTCAAGTTGATTACAGTAATTCTATCGCTCTTAATTCTAGGCAATCTCTCTTTTGCAAATGATACAAGCTTTCGAGCAGACTCTAAAGAACCTCACGATCTCATTATTCTAAATAAAGGACTCGCTAGTCTTAAGAAAAGACTTTTGATGATTGAGGAGGCCAAGGAAAGTATAGAAGTTGAATATTTTATTTATCATGATGATCAATCAGGAAGACTTTTAACTCAGGCCCTAGTGGAAAAGGCGAGACAAGGAGTTAAGGTACGAGTTTTAATGGACCACTTTATGATCATTGGTGAGATTGATCCCTTCTATGCTCACGAATTAAAGAAAAATGGTGTTGAAGTTCGTTTTTACAATACTGCACCTCTTATTCAATTTATAAAATTTCAATTTAGAAACCACAGAAAAAGCCTCATTGTTGATGGAAAGGTTGCCATTACTGGAGGAAGAAATATCGGTGATGAGTACTTTGACTTAAGTCATGAATTTAACTTTTTAGATAGAGATGTTTTTATCAAGGGACCAATAGTTAAAGATATCCTTTCTACATTTGATGCCTTGTGGAATGCTGAGCCTTCAACTTTCTTGCACAGACCTAATAAGCCTAGAAGAAGTAACCTTCGTTATAGAAGATCTAATAGAACAAGTCGTATGAGAAATCAGTGGAATTTTGAGGGAGACCTTAAAAGATGGAAGGACAAAGTTCGAGATGCAAAAAACTACATTAAAGTAACTGAAGAAGACCAAGAGCTTTTGAGAAAAATTACGACGCTAACTTTAACGGACCTCGAAGAAGAACCTAGAGGTGTTTGTGATGACTTAACATTTGTCTCTGATATTCCAGGAATTGGAATGTGGGCGATAGATGCGAAGTATAAAACAGTTAGAGAAGAAGTTTTTAGAAGAATGAATGAAGCTCAAAAGCATTTAGTGATTGATAGCCCTTACTTCATTATGAATGATGAAACGACAAAAATTATAAAGGGTAGGCTTGAGAATCAAGTCGAAATTGATCTCCTTACTAATAGTCTTCATTCAACAGATGCAATTTATGTCTCGAGTGTCTTTAATGATCGAATTGGAAATTGGATTGAAAAGGGTATAAGACCAACTGTGTATAGTGGAAATGTTATGCCTGGACACAAGACCTTGAGCCAGGGAATCCATCTCGCTCGATGGGGAACACATAGTAAAAGTTTTGTTTTTGATAACAAAGATATTTATATTGGGACATTTAACATGGATCCTAGGAGCTATAAGTTTAGTGTTGAGATGGGGCTTATCTGTAATAACAACCCTGAAATGGCTGCATTACTTACTCAAAATGTTAAAGAGCGAATGGAAAATGGTATTCTTCTTGAAACAAAAGAAGACATAAAGAAATATGAGTTTATGCAAGTCGGTGTTCTGAAGAGAATTGGTTACTATTTAGTAAAAGTTCCTGCAGCACTATTTGATTTCATGCTTTAAGACTTCTTTTGCCAGGTCTTTGCTGTATAAGGCAGAAGTTTTAATAAGACCTGGGGATGTATTTACTTCCATCAACCAGTAAGAATCATTTGAAACTATAAAATCACAAGCGAAATAATTAAGACCTGTTGTTTGCTGAATAGACTTAACATTATTTGTTATATCAATTGGGATTTCTGAAGTTTTAACCTTCGCTGAAGTTGCTCCTGAACTTAAGTTATTTAAAAAACTCCCCGCATTTGAAAACTTTCGATAGGCCAGAAGTGCTTTTCCTTGGTGGTAAAGGATCCGTAATTCGTAAGCATGTTCAATGAATGGCTGAATAAGGTAGCGTTGATCTTTCTTCTTATATTGTTCTTCTAAGAGTTCTATGGCCTTAGACATTTCAGTGATAAGCTGAATGCCTATTCCATTATTACTTCTGAATGGTTTTATGATTAGTTTCTTAGACTTGTTATACAAACTTGTGAGCTCATTCATTTTTTTATTAGGATCTTCTTCGATTACTAAACTTTCAATAACTGGAAGGCCTAGCTGACTAAAGAGTTTGATTTGTTTTTCTTTACCTCTTACTTTCAGTAAGCTTTCAGGGGAGTTTAAGAAGTGATTCTCTGGTCCCCCAAAACTTGTTTTTAGAAGTGCTAAGTCATCATCACAATAGTTAAGTGCGGTATAAAGGGGGACAATGAGCTTCTTTGAGCTTTGTTCCACTTGATTTATCTGAGTCTCTAAATTGCTTTCTGGATATAGATAGCTAACATTATGGCCTAAAGATCTTGCTGCATCATGGAAAGAAGATGCTGTAGGTGGTTGATTTCTGGTGGTGGTAATGAGGATTTCCATGCCTTTCCGAGCTTTTTAGGTTAGAATTTACCATAGAATACGTTTTCTTTACTGTTTAGAGAAGCAAACAAGGGAAAGTCTACTTGATCATTAAAATCAACATCAAATTGATACTGATATCTTTATTAGGACTTCTTTTGGTCTCTTGTAGTACTGACTTTGTAAGACCTACCTTTAAATCAAATACAGACAAAGAAAAGCAGCCAGTCAATGTGACTAAGCAGGCTAAGCCAATAGAGACCATAAAACCAAAGAAGTTAAGACCAGAGAGACCAAAGTATAAAATTTCAAAGGCCGTTAAAAAATACTGCAAGTTAGTTGATTCTAAGTTTAGAAAATACGGTTGGGGAAAGAGTCGTTGTGAGAAGTATGATTGGCATCATGTAAGAAATTCTTATCTAGGGCGACCACTTATTTGGAAATCTTGGGGTACAGAAAAGAACATAAAGGAAAAAAATGTTACTTTGATTATGTGTGGAGTTCATGGAGATGAAATTACACCCGTTAAATTTTGTTTCGATGTAATTAAAAGTATGGATAAGTTAGTTTATGATCCTAATTCAGATTTTGACCTCACAGATAAACTTGTCGTAGTAGCGCCAATTGTAACTCCAGACTCTTTTTTTAAAAAATACCCAACAAGAACTAACTATAGGGGAGTTGATGTTAATAGAAACTTTCCAACCAAAGACTGGAAAAAAGATGCTTTAAGACTTTGGAAAAAAAGATACCGAAGCGATAAAAGAAGATTTCCAGGTAAGAAGCCACTAAGTGAGCAATCAACGGTTTTTCAGGTGAACCTTATAAAGAGGTATAATCCTGACAAGATTGTCTCAGTCCATGCGCCATTAACTATTATTGATTATGATGGACCTTCAAAAGGACCAAAAGAGATTCACTCTCATGTACCAAATCAATTGCTAATTCAAATGTCGAAAGATGCCAGTGGTTATAGAATTAAGAATTACCCATTTTTCCCGGGAAGCCTTGGCAACTGGGCCGGTAATGAAAGAGGTATCCCAACATATACTCTAGAGCTCCCTACAAGTGACAATAGAAAGCATCGTGAACATTGGAAACTCTTCCAAAAGGCCATCTACTCAGCAATCAACAGGAATATGGATACACCTGTTAATATTGCAGATAAAGATGAAGTGACTGAGGCCAAAAATAAACTATAACTGACTCTAAGACTACGGAATCTCACATTTTGCCACATTAGTTTGGCACTAACTCTAATATTTTCCTGAAAACTACCGAAAAGACTATTGGATATTTACATGTAAAGACTTAGAGGAGTCCTTATGTTAACTAGTTTTTCGGAATTTAAGTTCTATCAGTCCTTTCGTATTCCAGTTGAAGAAGCTGATGATCTAAGATTTCTGGTCGAAAAAGAAAATGAAATGGGTAAGAACGTTTACATTGATGATGGAAAAATCGTCGACGTATCCGTCACCGGATTAGGTTTTAGCACTATCGAAAGATTGTCTGTTGGGACAGAGTTAACGATCTCTCTACAATTTAAGAGGCATCACCTCGACCTTACGGGTAGGATTGTTCGGGCCTTCAGTAATACTATCGAAGATGAAGAAATTATCTATGGTGTAGAAATTGATGAAGACAAAAAAATTCACAAATTTTTAGAACAATATATTTTAAGCTTTTCATCTGATCGACTGAAAGAAAGTCTTATCGACTCAGCATTAAAAGAAAAATACACAAAAGCGAGTGATGGCTTTGAGATGTTCTCACTGTTACTTTCTCTGTTTAAAGATATCACTCACTTTGGAGACAAAGAAGGTTTTATTGATAATATGCTCGAAGAAGTTATTAGAATAATGAATGCTCATAGAGCATCAATTTTCCTGATTAACCCAGATACAAATGAGCTAGAAGCAATTAATGCCCTTGGTGTCCAAAAGACAGAGCTGAAATTTGATTACCGGCTTGGTATCGCGGGAAGTGTTTTCACTACGGGTGTTGCATTAAACATTGATACGAAAAGTGATAAATCAAGATTTAATGACGATTTTGATAAGAAACTAGCATTCAAAACTAAGTCAATTATTTGTCATCCTATTCATAATAGAGAAGATAAAATCATTGGTGTTATTGAAGTTATCAATAAGAGAAATCAAGATAGATTTACTGTAGAAGATGAAAAAACGATGAAAGTTCTTGCATTGATCTTCTCATCAGTTTTTCATAGCTTTAATCCAATTTCAGAAAAATCTCAGATTAGAAGATTTTCAACTCCATTCGATAGAGAGCATGCTTTAATTGGAAAAACTCCACATCTTGCATCTCTCAGAAATAGTATTATCAAGATTAAAGATATTGAGTCTCCAGTTTTGATTCAAGGTGAAAAAGGGGTTGGTAAAACTCTTTTTGCAAAAATTCTTCATTATGAAGGGCAAAAAGGTCTTAATAACGAGAGAGTTATTAACTGTGCAGACAAAGACCTAGATTCGATTACGAAACAATTATGGGATTGCTCTGATGAAGATAGTGTCCTTGTTAAATGTCAGGGTGGAACAGTTATCTTCAGTGAAGTTGGACTTCTTCCATTACCACTTCAAAGACAGCTTCTAGAAATTATTATGGAGCGAAGAATTCCTGATAGCAAAGTGAGCTTAGATTTTAGGGCCATTGCCACTTCTAGTGATGATCTTGGTCAGAAGGTTGATGCAGGAGAATTTGATAAAGAACTATTTGAATATCTAAATAAATCGTTTATTTATATTGAGCCACTAAGAAGAAGAATCGAAGATGTGGATCTGCTTGTTGATTACTTTTTGAAAGTTGAATGTAAAAGGCAAGGTTTACTCCTTAAAAGCTTCTCTCCAAAATCTATGGAGAAACTGAAGCAGTATGATTGGCCATCGAATATTCAAGAGCTGAAAGTGTGTATTGAAAGAGCTGTTCTTTATAATCCAAAGGCACATATCATCACAGACGTTGATATGGAGAACTCAGCTTCACCTCTTGTTGATACAACAACTAAAAAGAGAATGTTTGGAGAACTTCCACACGTTGCTGACTATAAGATAGCCTTAAAAGATAGAATTGCTATTGTTGAAAGAGAGATGATCCTTCAAGAGATTAAAAGAAACAATGGTAACAAATCAAAGGCCGCTAAAGAAATGGGAATTTCTAGAGAGGCATTGAGAAAAAAATTACTTCAAAGTACACAGGTTCTATCTGATATTGAAACACCTGTTACTAAAGACGGTACTCATGATGGAGTAGACGGAGAAGATCAAGATCTCGATGCAGCTTAACCTTCAATAAATTTCAAAACAACCTTGCGGATATGGGGAGCATCCCTAAATTCCGCAAGGTAAATACCTTGCCAACGTCCCAACACTAATTTTCCTTCATCTATTGCAAAGACTAAATTTTGATTGAGTAACATACTTTTCATATGCGAAGGACTGTCATCTTCTCCCTCAGTATCGTGCTTAATAAACTTTAAGTCTCTTGGAGCGATATGTTTTAAGTAATCCTCGAGGTCACTTTTTGCTGAGGGGTCGAAGGCCTCATTAATTGTTAGTGCACAGCTTGTGTGTAGGATTATAAGAGTCAACAAGCCTGACTTGTTAACAAGAGTGTTTTCAACCCAGTCCTTTAACTTATCAGTAAATTCATAAAATTGTTCTCCATTAGTTTCAAGTGTAATAGTGGAGTGTTTCATGTTTTTTCCTCGGCCTTATTCAAGTGTTTTCAGATATTTGTCGATAAGCAATTAAGATTACATAAAAATATCGGATATGGATATCCGGGAGATTAAATGGGTGCAATCCAGCTCATATTGGAACATGTCAGTTTTAAGGACTTAGTTGACGTTTTCATTGTTTCAATTCTTATTTACCAACTTTTAATGATCGTGCATGGGACACGGGCCTTACAGATGTTGGTGGGGATTGGGGTTCTGTTTATTATGTTTTGGGTGGGGCTAACTTTTAAGCTTTACTCACTAAATTGGATTCTTTCACACTTCTTTGATTCTTTTTTCATTATCTCAGTCGTACTCTTTCAAGATCAAATTAGGGCCGCTCTTGCAACAGTTGGAAGTAAGCGATCTTTAATTGGTTTTCTTCGTAAGCAAGATGTTCAGTTTGATTTTGAAGAAATAATTGAAGCCTGTGGAGCCATGTCTAGAGAGAAAGTTGGGGCATTACTTGTGCTAGAGAGAGGGAATGGACTTCTCAATTATATGAAAACGGGAACACGTTTAAATGCAAATGTTCATTCCGATATACTCTATGCGGTCTTTCAATCTTCTTCCCCTTTACATGATGGTGCTATCCTCATTTCTGGCGGACAAATTGCTGCAGCCGGATGCTTTTTACCGTTATCAAAAAATGTAGAGATTGACCGTCATTTGGGGACGAGACACCGAGCGGCGCTTGGGATAACAGAAGTAACTGATGCAATAGCATTAACCGTTAGTGAAGAAACAGGTAAAATTAACTTAAGTGTCGGTGGAACTTTTTATCCTTGTGAAAATGAATCACAACTTAGATATTTCCTTAAGCAGTTATGGTTAAATGATAAGTTGGATACAGAAATGCCTTTCTCAGGTTTAGAGGAGGGGATGTAATTGGAAGTTATAAAAAGCAATAAAGGTTTAAGCAAACATCTTCTTAAATTAATCTCATTCTTCTTTGGAATTACACTATGGTTTTATGTACTAAACTCAGAGCCACTAGAGGTAACAAAAACTTTAGAGCTTGAGTACATACTTCCCAAAGGAGTAGCCATATCAAATATTCATCCACCAGATGTAAAAGTTAAGCTTAAAGGGTCTCGAACTTTCATGCGTAACTTATTTGGAGGTAATGAGAAGGTATTTGTAAATCTAAAAAGCTCAGGGATAAAAGGTAAAGGTTCAATAGAACATCTAATTGGAGAGCAAGATATCCCCGCACCATTTGGTGTTCAAGTTTTATCTATCGAACCAAAAGTTCTTGAACTCGAGTTTCAAAAAGAAGTTACCAAACGTATAAGAGTCACTCCAAATTTAGTTGGAGAGGTTAGTCGAGATTTAAAGTTAATTAACAGTAGAATGGACCCAATAAAAATTAAGTTAAAAGGACCTTCTAAATTAATGAAAAAGCTTAAAGAAGTTTCTACTTCACCAATAGACCTTTCTTCTTTAAAGCGCTCAGGCAGTCTAAAAGTGAACATTGAAGATCTTGATCAAAGAGTTAAAATTGTAGGAGAGTCTCCAGTAAATTTTAATTACGAAGTCAGTCCGAGAAAAGCAAATATCACATTAAAAAATGTACCAGTTCGATTTTTAACATCAGCAAGGCGTTATAGTTCAAAACAAAGACTAGTTTCAATGGATGTCTTAGTTTCTGAAGGTGCCGACCTAAATTTAAAAAACTCAGAAGTCTCTGTAGTCGCAGACATTCCAAATGGAAGCTCTGGAACAGTTGATGTTCCCTTAAGAACTGTATTACCTGAAGGAGTTTTCCTCTTAAAGATTCACCCTGAATCAATTAAAGTTTACGTAAAACCATAAGCTCCCTTAAAAACAATAAATGTATTGTCTTGTGTCAATTTCGCAGTGCTTAATCTCTTTATATGTCCTAGCCGAAAAGTCTCGAAATATGGTATCTGATTACAGTTAAATTTTAATTCTCTACCTTGAGGAGCTATTTGATATGGAGAGAAAATTTTTTGGTACTGATGGTATTAGAGGTAAGGCGAACACTCAGCCCATGACTTGTGAAGTTGCAACTGCTTTAGGCCGTGCTGTGACTCATTACTTTCAGACGAATGCAAATTATGAAAAACCACTAATTATAGTTGGAAAAGATACTAGACTCTCTTGTTATATGCTCGAAATGGCCTTTGCTAGTGGAGTTTGTAGTCAAGGTGGAGAAGTTATTCTTACCGGGCCACTTCCAACTCCTGGAATTGCTTTTGTTACGAAGTCAATGCGTGCAGATGTCGGAATTATGATTTCCGCATCTCACAATTCATTTGATGATAATGGAATTAAAATATTTGATGCCGATGGATACAAACTCCCAGATGAAGTTGAGCTAGAGTTAGAAAAGTTAATGTCTGATCAGTCTCTCATGCCAGTAAAAACTGGTGATAAGTTAGGGAATGCAAAACGACTAAGAGAAGTTTTTGGAAGATACATTGTTAACGTTAAATCAGCATTTCCTGCAAGTATGAACCTTGAAGGTATGCGTGTCGTTCTCGATTGTGCTAACGGAGCAGGTTATAAAGTCGCGCCAATGATTTTTTCGGAACTTGGTGCAGAAGTTGTGACAATTGGAGTGAGTCCTAATGGTGTCAATATCAACGACAAATGTGGAAGTACCCATCCTGAAGAAGCTGCTTCAACTGTAAAGAATGTGAGGGCTGATATTGGAATATGTCTGGATGGCGATGCAGATAGAATTATTGTCATTGACGAGAATGGGAGCATTGTAGACGGAGATATTGTCATAGGCCTTTTTGCAAAAATGATGCTCGAGCAAGGCGTTCTTAAAAAAGGGGATACGGTTGTTGGAACCGTTATGTCTAACTTGGGACTTGAAAGGTACATCGATAGTTTAGGTCTAAAATTCTCAAGAACTCGTGTTGGAGATCGTTATATTGTAGAAAAAATGAAAACCAGTGGTGAGCTTTTAGGTGGAGAACCTTCTGGACATATTATTCTTATTAATCATTCAACAACCGGAGATGGTGCTCTTGCTGCTCTTAAAATGATTGAGTGTATGAAGTACTATAAAAAATCTGTATCTGAGCTAACTAGTGAAATTAAGCTTTACCCACAGGTCGTAAAAAACACCAAAGTAATTTCAAAGCCACCTCTTGAATCAATTCCAACAATTAAGAAAAAACTTGATGCTGTTAATGAAACTCTTGGAAAAAAAGGTCGAGTGTTACTAAGATATTCAGGTACTGAACCCTTGGCAAGAGTAATGGTCGAAGGTGAAAACTTTGATCTCGTTGAAGACTTATGTTCACAATTAATATCAGTTGTTTCTGATGAACTTGGGAGTAGCAATGAGTAAGAAACCACGATTGGGAGTAAATATTGATCATGTCGCTACTCTTAGGCAGGCAAGAGGTGAGACGTATCCTTCGATTGTTGATGCTGCAAACATAAGTCTTTCAAATGGTGCAGATCAAATCACAATTCATTTAAGAGAAGATAGAAGACATATTCAAGATACAGACGTCGAGGCCGTTAGGTTAGTTACTCGTAAATATGGAAAACCTCTTAACCTAGAAATGGGATGTAACCAGGAAATTATTGACATAGCTTTGGCGACAAACCCTGATTGGGTATGTTTAGTCCCTGAGAATAGGCAAGAAAGAACGACAGAAGGTGGTTTAAATTTAATCGATGATAAAGTTCGCAAGAAAGTTCAAAAAACTTGTGAGGCCATCAAAGAAAAACTACCTGAAACAAAAATCTCACTTTTCTTGGAAGCGAATATTACTGTACTTGAGCATGCAGTTAAAATGCCAATAGAAGCAGTAGAAATCCACACTGGAGATTATGCGAAGGCCCATCTCAACGGTGAAGACTTTTCATCTTACTTAAGCGAGTTCAAGAGTGCTGAGCAATTTTTAAAAGAGAATGAAACTGCTTGTCACGCTGGGCATGGCTTAACCTTTGAAAGTTTAAGTCCACTTCTCGATTTAAAACTTTTTGAAGAGTACAATGTCGGGCATTGGGTTATCTGCCAGGCGATATTTGATGGACTTGGGTCAGTTGTTTCAAAATTAAATGAACAATTTGAAGGAAGTAATTTATGAAAGTAGTAGACTTAGCCGAAATGCGGACCATTGAAGAAAAAACATTCGGAGAGTTCGGGTTTAAAGAGAATCTTGTTATTGAAAATGTTGGCATTAGGGCTGCAGACTTTATTGAGATTGAATTTCTTGCTGAGAAAAGCTTTGGTGAAATAATTCTTCTCGTTGGTAGAGGAAATAATGGAGCAGATACTCTTTCAACAGGACGACATTTACGAAACAGAGGTTATAGTGTCAGGGCCTTCCAATTATTTCCTGAAGACAAAGGAACTAAAGAGTTTGATTTTCAACTTCAGTTAGCAAAAAACTTTGGGGTTAAAATTAGTGAACTTAAAAGTGTCGAGGCCCTTTCTACATACTTTTTTCAAACTCAAGACGAATACTTAGTTATAGATGGAGTTCTTGGAACTGGATTCAATCCACCTCTCTCTAATTTCCTTATGGAAGTTTTCGAAATAGTTAACCATCAGTCTAGCATTATGATCTCCATGGATATTCCATCTGGAATATTAGGCGATACTGGTGCTATGAGTGGGGCAGCCATTTCAGCTGACTTAACACTTGCAATTGGATTACCTAAGAGCGGTTATTATATAAGTGAAGGTGCTAAACGCTCTGGAGAAATTGCTGTTCTTGATGTTGGCTTTCCAAAGGTTCTTACTGAAGAAGGTGATAAATACCTTTTAACTCCAGAAAGAGTTGCAGACTTATATAGGGAGAGAAGTAGGTTTGCCCATAAGAATACATTTGGGCATTGCCTCGTTTTAGGGGGCTCCAAAGGACTTACAGGAGCTCTTCTCATGGCCTCTACTGCTGCACTAAAGGTTGGTACTGGATTAATTACTTCTGCAACATGGGATGAAAACTACGGAGAATTAGCTTCAAGGGTGACCCCAGAGATTATGACAGGACTCATTCCTACAGATGAAGACGAAATAGAGAAGATTGTGAGAAGCCTTTCTCGTTATGACTCAATTGTAATAGGCCCAGGCCTTGGTAGAAGTGCCAAGGCGAGAGAAAGCGTTCTAAAGATATTGAATCACTTTGCTGGACCGGTTGTTGTTGATGCAGATGCGATTAGAGTTCTTAGCCTTAAAGAAGACGTAGAGGTTTTTCAAAGAAGAAAAGCTCCTACAATACTAACTCCACACATGGGAGAATTCTCTGCCTTTATAGATGTTCCAACAGAAAAAGTATTAGAGAACCCAATTGGTTATCTTAAAGAACTTGTAGACCAAACAAATAGTTGTATTGTTATGAAAGGCTCTTGTACTTACCTTGGATTTCCTAATGGAGAAGTTTATATAAATTATTTTCCAAATGATGGGTTAGCAACAGGTGGGAGTGGAGACGTTTTAGCAGGAATGTTAGGAGGTCTATTGGCGCAGTATTTACCAGAAAAGAAAATAAGTGGAATGTTTGAAGATAAAGAAAAAATCTATCAAGCACTCTGTCTAGGTGTCGCTGTTCATACTTTGTCTGGTAAACACGCAGCTGAACAACTTGGAGTAAGGTCAATGACTGCAGGTTCAATCATTGATCATTTCACTCTTGCTTTTAAAGAACTGGATTCTCACCTCGAGTAATTGGATAAGGATTTTATGAAACACTTACAGGAATGGAAAAAAGTTTATGAGTCAGATCTTTCAAATATAGTTTCTGAGCTTAAAGAAAGTGTTGATAAACCTGCAATAATTATTCTTTCAGGAGAAGTGGGCTCAGGAAAAACGACTCTTACTAAACATTTTTGTGATATTGGAGAAGTTTCATCACCTACGTATTCATTAATAAATGAGATCGGAAGATTGGCCCATGCCGATTTTTATCGAATAGAAGATGAGAAAGATCTCATGCACCTTGAAATCCCACTTTACCTTGAAAATAAAGATTATTTCCTTGTGGAATGGGGAATGCCTTATATAGATCACCTCAAAAGAGAGTCTCCAGAAGACTTTTCTTTCTACGAATTTGTTATTTCTATTAACGATCCGGCCAGTACTGATGGGCAATCTCCATCCAGAAATTACCATTTATACGAAATTCTGGGGTAATACCTGACTAACAAGCAGGAATATATTACCGATTAAAAATGTAAAAAATTGTTAGAAAATAAAATTTCTTGGCCCAAACCTAGATTTGTGAAGCTGAGCAAAATAGTCTAACTATCCAGTATCAGGGCGAATCAGCGATACTGAGGGCTTTTCCACATTTTTCCACAATGGCGTTATGGGGTAATTTTAAAGAAATATAGTTTGAAAGGTGGTTGACTCCAACCAAGTTTATTAGTCATACTATACTCGTAGTTGAAGAGTGCTTGAGTTCACAACGCGACTATGCAGGAAAGCTAAGGAAAGCGAACCTGAGCATCCGGCTTTAATATTATTTATGTTTAACAAGCCTACCAGCTTATTTGGATTTTTTATGGAGGAAGACCAATGAGATTAACATCAAAAGGGCGTTACGCCGTACGAGCAATGCTTGACCTTACTACCCACTCAAATGGGAGTCCAGTAAGACTTCAAGAGATTTCAACAAGACAAAACATTTCTTTACACTACCTAGAGCAGCTTTTTAGAAAGCTCAGAAATGGTCAAGCTGTAAAGTCTGTAAGAGGACCAGGTGGAGGATATGTTCTAGCTAGAAGCATGGATCAGATCTCTATTAAAGACGTTCTTGATTGTGTTGGTGAGAACATCAACCCAGCAAAAGACATTGTTGGAACTGAAGCTGAATCTTCAAGTACTGTTGAATTTGAACTTTCAAAGAACTACTTCCAAAACCTTGGAATTATCATGAGAGAATACCTAGAGACAACATCTCTTGGTGATCTTATGAGAAAAGCTAAGGATATCGAAGTTCCAGTTGCTACAACTGAAGCTACTGTAACTGCTACTGAAGCTACTAATACAGATACTACTGGTATTGGTGGACTGACTTCTGCAATCAGAAATCCTGTTGGCGAAATCAATCAGTAATAGGTATTACCTAGATTACAACGCAACATCCCCTTTGGCGGAATCAGTTCAAGACTGGATCTCCAAAGGGGATTTTTCTTTTGGAAATCCTTCCTCTGCTCATACCACTGGAAAGAGAGCAAAAAAACTAGTTAACGAAACACGAGACTATCTCTTTAATCTTTTTGGATTGAATGAGAATGAGTTTCATCTTTTTTTTCATAGTGGTGCATCTGAAGGGATAAATACTCTCGTTAGAGGATATTTCTTAAATCAATTCAAAAATAAGAATCAAGCCAATTATTATTTTTTTCAAACAGACCATTCCTGTGTCTTCAATCAGCAAGATGAAGTTAAAGTTTTTGAGCACAGGCCTCAAATATTTCCCGTGGACCAATATGGCATGCCTAAAATGGATTCAATATCTAAAGGCGAGTGCGACCAAGGACTTCTCAATTTTACCTGGGTAAATAATGAGTCTGGTGTCGTGTGGCCACTATATAAAGCAGTTGAAATGAAAGAAAAGCTTGGTTGTTCTGTGCATGTAGATGCTGTGCAATCCATAGGAAAAATTAGAGATTGGAATAAGTTAGATTCTGACTTAGATGCTTATACTTTCTCTGCCCATAAGTTTGGTGGAATGAAGGGAATTGGTTTTACTTTTATGAAAAAAACCTACCCTTTTGAATGCTTTGTTAGAGGGGGAGGGCAACAGGAGGCCCTTCGTTCTGGAACAGAAAATGTAATGGGAATTTATTCTATTAAACTTGCCTTAGAAGAACTCAATCAAAAGCAAAACTTAGATGAGTCTGAAAAAGTACATAATGAGTTTGAAAACTGGCTTCAAAATAAGGTCGGTCAGAAAGGGATTATTGCTGGAATTGGAAATGTTTCTAGAAACCTAACAACTACTTATCTTGTACTACCTGGAAATAGCTCCGATATTGTTATGACGGCCCTAGATCTCTCTGGAATTGAAGTCTCAGCAGGCTCTGCTTGTAGCTCTGGGGTTCTAAAACCTTCTCGTATACTTCTCGGTATGGGTTTCGATGAGAAGCAGGCTAAAGAGGGAATTCGATTTAGCTTCTCTCCATTGTTTAAGTCCGAAGATTTGCCAAGCTTGTTTGAAAAACTTGGTAAAGTACTCGATCGTTACCTATGATTTCACAAGAATAGATGACCATTAATTCAAAAATTTGCTAAACTTTTGAATAAACTATTAATCAGGCACTATTTGATGTTAATGAAAATCAGTTTTCTAATATGTTTTTCTATGATGAATTTCTCTCTTTTCGCTAGCGATGCAGTGATTTCAAAAGTTAGAGGAAACTCTTATGTTTTAAGAGACAAAAAGGAGTTAAAACTAAAAGTTGGTGATGAACTTTTTAATGGTGAAAAAATACGGACAGAGAAAAAAAGTTTTGCACAAGTAAAGTTTGATAATGGAATTATGAACATTGGTCCAAACTCTGAGGTCGTACTCCAAAAAATTGAATTAAATGAAACGAAAATTGTAAATCTCGTTAACGGTCATATTCGATCTAAGTTTAGTAAAAATAAAGCAAAAGATCATAAGCTTGTTATTAAAACGAGGTCTGCTGCGATGGGAATCAGGGGAACTGATTTTCATTTGATGTACAATAAGAAAAATAATATTTCGACTGCAATTTCTTATGAAGGTAATGTTGAGCTTTCTTCAGTAAATACAATGAACTTGAAGAAAGGTGACAATATGTTTGGGGAAGATAAAGTTTATATAAAAGAAGGGCATTTCTCAGGAGTCTATACTCAAAATGGTTATGTAAATGAACCTGTTCGATTTTCACCAAAACAATTTCAAGTATTAAAACAAAACGATACGATTACATTACGTGAAAAAAAAGCAACAAAACCAAAAAAAGAAGATCAGAAAAAGAACTCTTCAAAATCATCTTCTGATAAAATTGCAAAAGCTCATAATGATTACAATAAAAAAATATTTAAGCATCATGAGAGTGATCATGGAATACCGTCGGACTTACTAGGGTACACTCACCGTGATGCAGGTAAGAAAAGTGGAATGAATTTGTTTCGTCCGAAACCAGGTGGCTATTTAGACTTTAAAACCGCAATTTATGTATCTCCTCCAGAAGGGTCAAGATATGATCCAAAAGAAGACCTTTTTTATCCACCTGAAGATTATGGAAGTATTGATGAACTCACTGGAGAGTACATCGCTCCCTTTGGATTAATACTTCTTCCTCTTAATGGTTTTGTGTTGGCCTCGAATACAGCTCAAGAGGGAGTGAAAATTGTAAGAGAAAATGTGACAAAAGTTGGAAAGTTTTTTTGGCAAGGAGCAAAGGGTGCTGGATCAAAAATATGGGATGGAACAAAGAATGTTGGGAGTGCGATAACTGATAATACTGGTGTCGCTGGTGAAATCGTTGCCAAAGGTGTTGGAACTGTTAGCACGGGCGTGCAAACCGTCGCAAGTGGAGTAGGCACTGTTGGAAACACGGTAATGGATACAACAGGAAAAACGTTATCTTTTATGGCCGATCAAATGAATACTTATCTTTATGAAGGATTCTTACAGAATATTGGAAATGTTTTAAAATCAACTCCAATACTATCTTCTTTTCAGTTAAACCTATCAAACAAATTCACTTATAAAAGCTCACAAAGGTTCTATATTTATGATCAGCTTGAAGAAGTTGTTAATGTTCCTTCTTTCGAAAATCATTTAACCTTTTTTGGTGCTTATAAAAAATTCCTCTCAAAAGACTTCTTTGTAAGACCTAAGTTCAATATCATCAAGAAAAGTTATCTCAGAGATGAAATTCCTGAAGTTAAATCATTAAATCATTACGGCTATAAATTTGGACTCGATGTCGGGATATTAAAAAACTATGATAAATTTACACTCCATACTTATTTTTTCTTTTATAAGGCCCAACTAAGAAAATATTCAATGTATAAGGAAGGGCATGTTAGCTATCTTAAAGATAAAATATTTGGTTTTTCAAAGGCCATAATTAGTAAAAAATATTTGGCTTCTCGTCTCGATTATAGCTATACCTCATTTGAAGGTGGTTTAGTTGAGAAGGGGAATAGACATGAAGTTTATTTATCAGAAATTATAAAAATAGATAAAACAAATTTTTTCAATTTAGAATTAAAATGGTCAGCAATGAAGAAAAAGTTTATTGAAGACAAAAATTCTAGCTATGGATTTAAGCTTAACTATCATAGATATCTACCATTCCATGGAATGAAAGTTAAACCATGGTTTAGTTGGAATAAAAATAAAACAGGAATCGATTATGCACAGAGAGGAAAGGAGAAAACTACGGAGCTAGGTCTTTCTTTCACAAAAAGCTTTGGGCACTTCTTTAGCACTGGATTTGAATATTATATCAATGATATTGCATCTAAAAGTGATCAGTTTGATAACCGTTCTCATAATGGTGCGATTAATTTAAACATTGTTTTTTAAGATAAATTATTTTTTGTTGTATCAACAATAGTTACAAATTCGGAAGCAACAATAGATACATTTTCGAGCAGCTCTCCCGCGGTGTCTTCAGAGAGTATGGCATTGATATCGTTATGAGCTTTTGACATTACTTCCTTTATCCTTTCATTTTTTTCTTTTGTTGATGAAAATATCATATACCTAAACGAATTGTTTTTAGAGTTTTCAAAATCTTGAGATCTTAAACTCTCTGATATGTTTTGAAAAAAGAACTCCCTACGCTTCTTTTTTACACCAGGTTCTTCACTGAAGATAAAAATATCATATTCCTTCATCATGTATTTATTATTTTGGACTGTAATGACCTTGCACTCTTCTAGAGTTTTTAAAATTTCAGATTCTTCCTCAACTGTAATATCGAATATTTTGCTGAAGAAGCCTGTCTCTATAGAGGGAAGACTCTTATAGTAATTGGAATGCATTAAATTTAAGAAGAATGAAACAACTGGGTATTTGTTTGAAAGATTGTTTCTCTTGTATTCATTTTCAAAGAGCTTATAGAGTGTAGGGGACTTTTCAATATCAACAATTCTTGAAATAAATGCGTAGACTAGGCCCGGATAAATATTTAATGCCTGTAAAACTTGTTCTAAATAGGGATTAGAGTCCTCTTTTAGCCAGCGACTTAATTTATGCCTTGTAAATCCCATCTGTGTTGCTAAGTCATCAAGAGATGAATTGGTTTGAAAATAATTAAACAATGCACAGATATCGTTTGCATTATTCATCTTGCTGAAGAACCTAAGGTCTTTGACATTATTAAATAAATCTAAGTCACAGTACTCACAAAAGCTTGCAAACTCTTGCCAGGATATTTTAGTGGTTCCTGATTCCCATCTATAAACTTGGTTAAAATTAAAGTCCATTTTATGGTTTAACTTCTCTTGTGAAGTTGAACCTCTAATTACTTTTAAAGTCTCTTTAATTATTAACTTAGTGTCTAATTTCATATAGTTAGATTATCTATAAACCCTAATAAACACAAGTTGTGTAAGTGTTAGTCACTGACTTCTTTTTCACTTCCTAGTGATGGGTGTCTTTGATCAAATCTAGGTTATAAAAGCTTCTAACTTATCGATTCTCCAAAAAATCAGGTATTTGGCACATTACTTGTAATACAAATTATAAATTAAATGAAAACTGGAGGAATAATGAAAACTTTCTTAATGCTCTTTATGACAACCTACTTATTGTTAACAAATGTAATCTCTGCAAGGGGTTTCGAAAAGGGGATTCTCTTACCTACAAAGATTACTTTTGAAGTTGATGCACACTGGAGAGGAGGATGGGGAAATTCGAGAAGTATTGAAATGTTTACCATCACCTTGTTAATTGATGGGGAAAAATTTGAACAAGTGGATAGAGATTATTCTGTTGGACGATACAACGTAGAAGGAACAAAAAGAAAAGTCCTCGCAAGGGTTAAGGAATTAGAGGAAGTTGTATTAAAGGCAAAGAGAGCAGGAAAAAAAGTACAATATCAAAAAGGTTCCTGGGATTTAGAGATAGAGAAGCTTTCAGTTTCAAGCGAAGACGATAATATTACAATTTCATCAGCGGAGTATCGAAACCTTCAATTACTACTGGAAAGCATAAGCTGTAGAAGTAGAGACAGTTCTCCATTAGTGATTAATCGAGGAGAGTTGATAAGGATAACCGAGAAGTTAAATGAAATAGCTAGGTAAAACTTATGTCCTGTATTTGATCTAATTTAATTAAATGTAGTGTAGACAAATATTACAAAAAAGATTCGGATAAATCTAGATACGGTATGCTCGGAATATCAGGAGTCACTATTATGAAGTATTCAATAATTTTAATATTCTTGTTCATAACACCTTTTAATCTTTATGGTAGTACACAGTTAGAGCGTATCTTTGGCGACGGTCAGAACTACAATGTACTCGATATGAGAGGTCAACAGAATGCAAGAAATGGTAATTCGTTATCATTAATTGATAATGGTTATGATCTCTATAAAAAACGATTCGAACTCATACACAATGCAAAAAAAACAATCTATATATCAGGACTGTCATTACAAGATAATGAAGGCGGAGTGATTATCCTTCGTTACTTATGCTGGGCCGGACAAAAAGGTGTAGAGGTCAAAATACTATTAGATCATTTTGTTTCAAAAAAAATACAGAAATATAGAAAATGGTTAAGAGAAGACTGTGGCGTAAAACTCGTCTTTTTTAATCCCATGCGATGGGGCTATTCAAAGATTTTCACATCATTGCATGAAAAATTATTTTTAGTTGATGGTGAGTATGGATTAATTGGGGGGAATGGTTACTCTGATAATTATCTTGAAGCATCGAGAGAGTCAAACCGGTGGCATGACCTGGAGATGTCTATATCGGGACCAATTGTATGCCAAATGCAAAGGGTGTATGCAAAGACTTGGAAAAATGTCCTTAAGCGACATCGAAAGAGAATCGATTATTATGACAGTTTTGGAGACAATTTAAGTTATGAAGAAAAACGGGATTTAATGTCTTTTGAATTCGATCTAACTGACCCTGTTAAAAACTGTTATGAAAAAAAGAAAGGAAGTAGTAATGCCGTCTTCTTATATAATGACCCCTTCTTTAATAGTCAGAGGTCTCAAAGGAATAGCTCTCCAACATTAGATTTTTATAGAAAATCAATTCTTGGTTTAAGTCCAGGAGAGCTGGTCTCTTTGTACTCCCCCTATATGGTTCCAGGCAAAGAGTTTTTAAACATACTTATAAAAGCTGTAAAAAAAGGAATCAAAGTTAGAGTTTTAACAAATTCAGACAGTAGTAATGATGAATCAGGCATTCTT
>JAGSHI010000111.1 GCA_023954635.1 Bacteriovoracaceae bacterium | reverse complement strand
CCAGTAAGTTTTGGGTTTGCTTCAATAAGATAAGGGATTTGAGTTTCAATTTCGTTATTAAATTTCGAAACACGTTTTTCAAACGCTAACTCATATCCAGCAGGAAAGTCTTTTCTTAAATATTCATTTAGCTGCTGAATATATAATGAGAAACGAGTTCCCTTTTTATAGTTAATTCCATTGTTCTTCGCTTTATCAAGCCAGCCTTGAATAGTGGCCGGGGAGACTTCGTCATTAACCATTTTAAAAGATAGCTTAGCCGTTCTACCGATTAGCTCTTTTGCTCTTTCAATATCTTTTACACCTGGAAGCTGAACAATGATTCGGTCATTACCCTGAGAAATAATTTCAGGTTCTGTTACACCAAACTCATCAATTCTGTTCCTAATAACTTCAATTGATTTTGAAACCGACTGCTCTTCAATCTGCGTCTTAGCAACTTTCGCCATTCCGTATTGAAGAGTTGTATCACCTTCATCTGACGTAAGTCTTAAGTAAGAACCAAAGAATTGCTTTACTCTAGAGACGGCCTTATCGTGATCAGCGGCGTTTGAAAGAATAATTGAATGCTTTGGATCGGTAATATCTGATGTATCAACAACTCCAATCTTCGCATCAATTCCTTCGTCCTTAAGAACGAATTCAATCCTTCGGGCGTAGCCTTTGATTTCATCAAGGTAAACCTTGTTAAAATCAATTCCCAAAATCATATAGAGTCCACCTTGCAGGTCGAGTCCTAAATTAATTTTAGACTTAACGGGGTAGTTGCTCTCTTCTTTGAAGTCCAACGCCGTTGGAATGATGGTCACAATGGCCATCACAGATACAACTAATAAAAAGGTAAATCGATACCACCAACTTCTTTTCATTTAAAAATCCTTCTTTATAGATGGTCGTTATTATAAGGACTTGTTACGGAATTTAAAAGGGTTAAAAGCTTCCAGCAAGTTCTTAACTTGGCTTGCTGGTTGTCTCTTCTTTTTTAGACTCTGCGTCAGTTGCAACACCGGTCGGAGATTGCGTGGCTTCTTCTTGTTTCTTTTTCTCGATAAGTTCATCAAGCTTGGCGTCTTCCACTTCCTCATTTACCTGAGTCATTAAATCGTCCTTGGCTTTTTGAAACTCTCGTAGTCCCTTCCCAAGCCCCTTTGCGAGCTCAGGAAGTTTCTTAGGCCCAATAAAGATCAGTGCAATCACTAAAATAACAATGACTTCTGTTGCGCCTAGTCCAAACATATTATTTTTCCTTTTTCTCTTCAAAGATTACGTTGGCCTTACCGCCAGCTTGAGAGCGAAGCATTTTTAATTTTACTCCACCTTCAATTTCAAGGGTCATAACTTTTTCTGTTAAACCATGAATTGTTCCGATGATACCAGACTTTGTGAAGATTTCATCTCCCTTTGCAAGGCTATTGAGCATAGTTTGTTCTTCCTGAAGTTTTTTCTTCTGAGGACGAATCATCAAAAAATAAAAAATAATAAAAATAATTACGAAAGGTGCGAATTGGGCCATGGCATTAGGTTGCCCGGCTGCTGCTCCAGCGGCTTCTTGTGCGTATGCATTAGCAAATAAAAAGTTCATTTATATCTCCATGATTAATTGATTTGATTAGCTGTGTAGCGTTTATAAAATGAGTCATAAAAGACGTCAAACTTCCCTTCTAGAATTGCTTCTCTTGCGCGCCTTGTTAACTCTAAAAAGAAGTAAAGATTGTGGTAAGTCATTAAAAGACCAGCCGTATACTCACCCACAGTGAATAAATGTCTTAAGTAGGCTCTGGTGTATCTTTTTGTGTATGGACAGTTTAGCTCAGCGTCAATTGGCTTTGTGTCTTCTTTATATCTTTCATTCTTTATATTCATTGGCCCATCAAAGGTGAAAACTTGCCCATTTCTGGCATTTCTTGAAGGAAGAACGCAATCAAACATATCGATTCCGGCCCTAATACCATTTAGAACATCAAGAGGCTTCCCTACTCCCATAAGATAACGAGGCTTACCTGCCGGCATAGTAGGAGTGAAGTCATTCAAGAAATTAACCATCTCTTCATTTTTCTCACCGACACTTAGGCCACCAAGGGCGAGACCTGGAAAGTCGAGTTCTTCCAGTCTTTGCATACATTCTGTTCGAAGATCAAAATGAAGGCCTCCTTGAACAATTCCAAAAAGATTTTGATGAGGTTTTAATTCGTAGTCTTTACATCTCTTTGCCCATCTTAAAGTGAGCTCCATTGATTTTCTTAGATCTTCTTTTGTTGCAGGCAGAGCGGGACATTCGTCAAACACCATAACGATATCTGACCCAAGGGCCTTTTGAATTTCCATTGATTTTTCAGGTGTAAACATATGATAAGAGCCGTCAATATGTGACTGAAAGCGAACTCCTTCTTCAGTTACTTTATTTAATCCGCTTAACGAGAAAACTTGAAAGCCTCCGGAGTCAGTTAAGATGGGTCCATCCCAATCCATAAAACCGTGAAGACCGCCGCCGCCGGCCGCAGCTCCAACTTTCTCAATAAGCTCATGCCCTGGTCTTAAATAGAGGTGATAAGTATTACCTAAAATGATTTGGGCTCCCATAGACTCAATATGAGAGGTGTCTAAGGTTTTTATAGCTCCTCTCGTTCCGACAGGCATAAAGATGGGAGTTTGAATATCACCGTGGGCAGTTGAAACAATCCCTGCCCTAGCATTGCCACTGGTTCCTTCTAGTTTATAAATACTCACCAGCTTCTCCCTTTTCTTTTAATAAACATTGAGTCGCCATAGGAAAAAAATCGATATTTATTTTCAACGGCGTTCTTATACAAATCTATTGTTTTTTCTCTACCTACTAAAGCACTTACAAGCATAATTAATGAACTTTTTGGTAAGTGAAAGTTTGTGATGAGACCATCAATACTTTTCACTTCTTTGCCTGGATGTATAAAAATATCCGTCGAGTATTCTCTGCCAGGAATCAGATCATTGTCCATTGACTCTAGGACTCGTAAACTAGTTGTTCCTACGGCCACAAGCTTTTGTGCGTTTTGAATTTTTTTAAGATCACTCTCATCAACATGGTATTTTTCACTATGCATTTTATGTTCAGTTATATTGTCTGCTTTCACAGGTAAAAAGGTTCCAAGCCCCACATGCAAGGTAACAAAAGCAATTTCAATTCCTTTGTCCTTTAATTTTTTCAAAAGCTCTGGCGTAAAATGTAATCCTGCTGTGGGAGCGGCGACAGAGCCTACTTCTTTAGCAAAAACTGTTTGATAGTCTTCAAGGTCAGATTCATCACTAACACCATTTCGAATATATGGGGGAAGTGGGACACTACCAATAGCATTAACAACCTCCTTGGCGGATAAGTTGCTTTCAAACTCAATAAAAAATGTCCCTTCTCCGATGGCGTTTATCTTTCCTTTGATTTCACTACCAAAAATGAATTCATCTCCGACTCTTTTTTTACCGCCTGTTTTAATGAGGACTGGATAACCACTTTCATCTTTTTCTAGACTTAGTAAAAAGAATTCTGCTTTAGCTCCCGTGACTTTTTGACCAAAGATCCGACATGGAAACACTTTTGATTGATTTAGAACTAAAGTTGTTCCTGATGGAAGCAGGTCTACGAGCTCATAAAAGTTTTTATGATCCAAGCTCTCACTCTCCTCATCAAAGAAAAGTAATTTTGAATTCTGACGCTCTGAAGCAGGTCTTATGGCGATAAGTTCTTCAGGGAGTTCATAATCATAAGCTTCGAGCTTTAAATCTTCATCGGGATGTGTCATCATTGAAGGGTGTTTGTACCGAACTTTCCAACATTTAGACAAGTTACACTTGCTTTTTTTATGCTCTTTTCTTTAAGTTCTTTAGCTGACACTGCCCTCTATGATGAACTTAATTTTTTAGAAACGGCCTCAAAAAAAGTTGAGGTCTTTTTACCGGGGGAAGAGCCTAAACAAGTTTCTAAGAAACTGGTGACAGAGTTTTCAGATAGTATCTCCACTGGACAGGCCGGGATACTTAAAAAGCCTGTAAAAACAAAGACATATAACGCGCCTCACAGGAAGAAAAAAAGGCTTCGTTTTCGTTCTCGTTAAGTTATTATTTGGGCCATGAAAAATTTAGCCCTAATCTCAATCTCCTTTTTGTTAAGTTTTCCTATTTTTGCTGGGGATAGCCGATTTTCTGTTTCCTTTGGTCCAGTCAGAATTGGAGAATCAAGAGTTAAGGCTGACCTCGCTGACTTTAAAATTGAACAAGAGTTTAAGAACCGATTGATCAAAGCAAGTTTTATTAAAAGCTCTATCCAATGGGTCAGAGATGACCACAACCTCTTAACTCCAAGAGCGCGCTTAGGTATTTTGATTTATAAAACTAATTCTAATATTCATCTTGAGTATCATGGCCGAGTCATCATCCCACAGAAACAAGGCAAGTATCATTATATAGAAATTTATATAAATTTATTTGATCCCGGCGTTTTAAAGATTGTTGAAGATAATACTGTGATTGAAAAACTTCATACTTATACAGATATTAGCGACAAGACTAAAAACACAAAAATGGTCGACTTTAGCTGTGTTCGTTACGGACTAAAAATTACGGGCCTTAATGATGAGTATGTCAGCGTTGGATGTAGAATAGAGAGAACCGGTGTTTGGGGACAAGAAAAACCTTATCTAGCAGTCACATGGTCAGCTACCAATATTGAGCTTGTAAATGGCAAGACTCCTCCGTTTAAGACTTTCTTAAAAAATAATGAGCCCGTAATTTTTACCGTAAGAGACCAGGAAGGGCGCAATAAAAAAGTAACTCTGAAAGCCCGTCTTCCTAAAAGAATGAATAGGGTAAAAACGGCTTATGGTTTTGGCCCAGCGGGTCTCCTAGGAGAAACGCCTACAGAAAAACACGACTGGAAGATTGCTCCTGTTTTATACCTCTATGGAAAACTTGAGCTAAGTCCATATACCTCGGTTAGAGTGTTTGATGCTTTGGCCATTAATAAATCAATTTTTAATAATTCTGGATTTTATTTTGCCTATAGGCTTGCGGACGCTCTTGATGGACAGTTTGAAATTGTTCCACTTTTAGGTGCTCAAGGCCTTTATTTTAAATATGATAAAGATGGTAACCAAAAGACGCAGAATGGAATGATCTTTCCTCAAGGGGCAGAACTTAATTATAAGAATGCTTTTGGAGTCGAGAACTATTTAATTAGTTTTGGTATATTTCTTTCTACCCAAAGTGATGTGGACTATACCAATACTTGGGTAAGATGGGGAAAGGGACCTTTTTGGGAGTTTAATTATATTACCTGGGGACAAAATGGATATGTTTCTAAGATGGCCGGACTTTCAATCGGACTTCCGCTAGCAAACTTTTTTTAGTCACTGAGAATCAAGGCTTTCTAATTCTTTAATACGATCTTTTTGTGCTTGCTCAAAGTTTTGCATATCTGCGGCGGCATCATTAATTTGACTGGTAGGAGACACATTCTTTAAGCCTGATGCTCCTTTTTTAGCCACATTTAAAACCTTGCCAACAACATTTCCAATAAGACTCCCAGAATTTCCCTGCGACCTTTTTCCAGAATCAGTTTTTTTAGCGATCTTATTTATTAGTGGCATTTTTTGAAGGGCAAGCCTTCTCTGCCTCCAATCTGACTTTTCTTGCTTAGAAAAGGAGTCACTATATAAATCGATACCGGCTCCCTTCGCAACTTTTGGCCACTTAATCTTCTTTACCCATGAGTCGCTTCTAGGGTTATCGATAACTTCGTTTGGTTTAATCAAAACACCCTGCGATGCTACCACTCTTTTAGTATCACCAAGCCCAACGCTGGTAGCTTCAACTGCCCCTTCTAAAACGGCCAATTGAGAACGTTCTTTATTGGCATTATGTAAAAATAAGAATTGAGTGCCACGTACTTTAAGCTCAGCTGAACTTGAGGTTACTTCTAAGAAATGCATTTTTCCTCTATTGATAAAATCTACAACAATAGCTCCCCGTTCAAGATGGAAAAAGTTAAATTGAGTTCCCGTAGCCGAACGGTCTTGATGTTGAATACGACCTATTTTCAATTCTGAATTAGAAAACAACTTTATTATAGAATTTCCAGCGAAGGTTATGATAACTACCGAGTTTTTTCCAGAGACAAGCTGATCTTTATACTTTAACTCAAAATCCTTTGCTACATTTAATATTCGTTCCCCTCTTTTTACAAAAACATCACCGCTTCCTCTAGAGATACTGACCCGAAGGTTGTCTGCATCAATGGCACTTCGATTTGAGCTAGGTCTTTGAAAAGTTTTCTTTTTTGTAGATGTATTTTTAGCCATTTTAATTTTAGATATTGGATTCTTAAACATTTGACCTGGGCGCATACGGATCATGTAAAACGTGTATACCGTCATTCCGACTGAAAATAATAAAAAGAGTTTTTTAATCATGTGTCCCTATTATAGAAGATAGGGTGGCTTAGAAAAGAGGCAAAAATCTATCTTTTATAAATTGAGAAAGCTAAAACTGGATCAAACTTTTTAATCAACTTTTCAAGAGCATCAACCAATTGATCTATATAGGCCTTTACAACCATGAAAAGGGCGAAACTAGACACTTGCTGCAACATTTCTTGTAAGATTCCCTCAAGAATAGAAATAACAGGAGCTAAACCCAACTTTTTAACTAAAGCATCGATAAAGTTTTCAGCCTCTTCTACATCTTGGCCTTTGTTCGTAACCACATAAAGTGGATTCTTTGTTTTAGAGTTCATAATGTTCATTCCAATTTGTGATTATATTGGCCAAGTTAGTGAACTGACCTTGAAGCTGTTTAAAGTCTTTACCCTTAAAATCATAGACCGACTTTCTCTGTGCCTGACTCTTAACTAATTGGGCCCTATTGAAAAACGGTTCTACCGTAGTTCCCTCTGCCATTTCAGAGCTTATTTTTTCTAAATCAGTAACTTCTTGTTTTCTTCGAAGGTCTACCATATTTGGGATATGGGCCAAGACATCTGGTGTTCTTGTTAATCCCATTTCTGTAACATCTTCTAGAACTTCATAAAAATGTGCTAGGCCTTTTCGAGAAAACTCATCCGGTCTAAAAGGAATCATGACTCCTTGACTAGCACATAAAATATTAACGACGAGAAGCCCTAGCGTAGGAGGACAATCGACGATGATATAATCATATTCATTTAAAAGATCATTTTTCTCAAAAAACCTTTTAAGAATCATTTGTCTTGGAGCAGAAATACCCGCTACCGTTAATTCAAATCCAGAAAGCTCCTGGCCTGTGGGCAATAAATCAACATTTCCTTTTCTAACTAAAATATCCCCTACCAAAGAGGAAACATGTAGCGGGGCCAGCTCTCTAATACTGTTTATCAACAAATGATGAAGATGGTGCTCTCCTGTTTTTTCAGCACCAAACAAAAGAGAAAGATTGCTCTGTGGATCTAAGTCTAGACATAAGACCTTATGCCCTTGTTCAGCTAAGGCAAAGGCCGTGTTATAGGCCATCGTGGTTTTTCCAACCCCGCCCTTTTGATTTAAAAAAGCGATGACTTTCCCGTTTGGTACTTGAACAGGTTCATTTGTCTTTGGTTTTAATTTGGAAAAAAGAGATGCCATAGTTAATTCCTTTTAACGATTGGTATAAGGAATTCTAGCAAGTAGGCCGTGAGGCATCAATCTGACATTCAAAAAATGTAAAGGGATGAGCACTTTTGTGATGCGTTATTCCTGATATCCGCTAATTGGAACCACACATCTGAATCCAACATCTATCATAGCGCTAGATTTATTTGTTTCGGTAAAGTTGGCCTGGGCCGTAGATGATTGAGTTTCCTGAGCGTCTCCACTTATAAAAGCAAAAACCATGGCACTGGAGCCAGCATCACTATTGATAGCCTGAACTATACTAGCTGGAGTTGAGGTTACGTTTGAACCATCAAAACGAAGCTCAACTTGAATCTGCCCAGTGGCCGCATTTGCTACCGCTATATTTTCATCGGTTCTGGCACCATTTTGAACAAACTCAAGGTTAGGCGTTACGGCACCTCTTTGAACAAGAGTTACATCTCCTACTGTAATTCTACTTTTAATAGAATCAGTACATGGAAGGAGTTCCATATTATATACACCAGAGCCTACGCCATCTAAGTATGACCCACCAGTGGCAACACCACCGCAGCCAGAGGTCTCTCCAGCAATGGTCGCTGAATCAATGGTAATAATATCATCTCGAAGTTGAGTAGAAGTGATACCGTTTGTTGGACCAATCTCGAATAAGAAATCAAGAATATTTGAAGCCGTGAATAATGAATTAAACTGAGTCACTACCGGAAGTCCTAATGGAATAATATATCTTCCAGCATTATTTCTTTCATCTTCTAATGACCAAGAATCAATATTTCCGTCACAGGCATTATCAGAGTTAGAATCAACACATGGACCGATTGATCCATCTAAAACATATTTTTGAAACCATTGATCAGTCCCATCACCATATTGCATATCATTAGTCGTTGCCGCTAGAGCATCTGTCTCTCCGTTAATTCTGGCCTTGCAATTAGCAGCTCCAAATCTAAGATCAGCGCTAAAGTTAATAGCAGACCAAGCAGTTGCTCCATCGGTATTTTCATAACAAGTTCTTGTGGTTGAATCCCAAAAAAGAGTTCCTTGCCCTGCTGTCACAAACGTATTTGGTGTAGAGGTACCAATACATTTTGTATCACCGGTATCGCAGCCGTCTCTATCATAACCACAATGAGCAGCTGTCCATTCAGTTGAATCATCGGCATTTATCCAACAAATACCATTAGCAGTATCTCTAAAATAAGTTCCAATTGGTGCTGTAACAGACCCATTTGGATCGGAAGCAGCGGTACATTGGCTATCTGTGGTGTCGCAAGCATTAACAGAGAAAGGACAATTAACAACAGTGTCACGGCAATTAAATCTTTCGGCCGTCCACTCTGCCACATTACCTACATGGTCTTGCACTCCAAACCTAGATATACATTGATTTGTTTCATCACTACCGGTCATCATACTTCTTATATTAGAAGTTGCCGTACCTGGAAGAGTATAAAAAGTATTTGAATCTGGAACAGGCACATCAGAATAATTCGTGGAAAGCCCACTTGCTTGAGAACTATTACATTTAGCGGAGCTATTAAGAGAAAGCCCCGTCTCTAGCGTTGCGATGGCCGAATCTGTATTATTTTCTGTATCCCAAAGGCCATAGGCCATTTGTTCTTTTCTGGTTGGAAGAACTTTAGCTAGTCTTTGCCCGGCTGTAACCAAGGCCCAGGTCGTAGCACCATCAGTATTTTGATAACAACTTAGTCCCGTTGTATCGTAATAAGTACTTCCAAGTTTGGCCGCCATACCAGGGGCGCCTGCGCCAACACAATCAGATCCTGCGCAAGCTCCTTTTGAAACATTACATCCAGATAAGGACCAGTTCGTCCCATTCACATTATAAAAACAGTTTGTGCTATCAATATCAAAATAAACACTTCCAATTGGAGCCGTTACTCCGCCAGTGTTTGGGTCGGGGTTGCCTGAACAATCACCAGTGCTACATAAACTTTTGGTAAACTTACAGTTTTGTGAAGTTGCGGCCGTGTTTAATGATAAACCAAGAACTGTAGGCGCTACTTCCGAAGCACAAAAATTATGTGCATTTTCTTGAGTGATATTAACTAATGGTGGCAAATGCGCCTTAACATAACTTGCAATTGAAGTATCACCATCAACCTCATTCCAAGTAGTACCACCGCCAGAACTTACATAACATTTACCCACTGATCTGGCGTAGTAAATAACGCCGTTAGCACCGCCATCAATTGCGTCTGTTGTTGGATCATTAATTCCAACACAGGCCCCATCTGAAGTCCCAGAACAAGTTGGAGCTGAATTATAATTACAGCCCGCCTCGTAACGATCGACCAACATGTCGTATTTTATATCGTAATAGTTTGAATCCGATAATGGAACTGGTGATGCGATTGTACGTCGTGGCTCGGCACCAGAGTCTCCAGGACCTTCATAGCGGCAACGATAATTATTATTCGGGTCTATAGTAGTCGAATGAATTTTTTCACACATAGTTTTGTTTACCATCCAGCGGTGAACAAAAACCATATTATCTGGTGGTGCAGTTACTCTTAAGGTCTTAAACACTTCATCAGTATTAGTTGAAAGAGTTACATCCGTTCCGTTATTAGGTTGAATAATTGGTCTTACTTCATAGTAGTAAACTGTTCCAGGAATTGGTGGGAACATTGAGTTAATTGCATTATCAGTAAAGGTTCTTACGTTATCGTCAATATCTTCACGGTTTAATTTTTGAGTATAATCGAATTGCTCATTAGCAAGTCGTCTATAAACTTCGTAATTGATAATACTCTCACCGGCAGGTACAACATCGAAGTTTTCCCACTCAATAGTGACCTCGGCCGTGGCATTATAAGTTTCCCAGTCGCCTGCACCTGTTCCCGTTGCGATTGACCTATAACAAAGACTGTTGGTAGCGTCCCAAAAATATTGATTTAAAGCTG
>JAGSHI010000112.1 GCA_023954635.1 Bacteriovoracaceae bacterium | reverse complement strand
GGATCAACTTGGAAACGAATTCCAATCCAACCATGTCCCGATCCATTCTTATTTGTTGTGACAGAATTGCTATATGAAAATAACTTTGTTCCCGACTGAAATTGATCTTCTAATTCCTTGAGACTTTTAAATTCGGTTTCAAGCATGGAGAAGAGCCTTTGTTTGCTTACAAATCTTTGTCCGTCACCGTATAACCTGTTGCTTTCTTCTTTCCCATAAGCAGAGATTGTTTTTACAATTGTTCCTGAGGCTTTCTTCGCTTTGAAAAAGGTTCCTGAAACGTCTTGGCCAGCTCCAATCTCTGCGAATGACCCTTTTATTAAGCCATCCTGATCATTTATGGACCTTGCCTTCTCTAGAGGAGTTAGGATTTTCCTTTGAAAACTTTCAAGAAGTGAAAAACAACTATCGTTACTTGATGTCGCTCTTACTTTCTCTACTCTTTTGTGAGCACATGAAAAAAGTGTAAGTAGTAAAAATAGTGTTAATAATTTTCGCATATACTCTTATCGACGATGAGCATTTTCGTTTTGAGACACTTCTTCTGTGGAACTTTATAGGCAAGGTTTTCTCCTTTTTATGATTTTCGACTTCACACTCAGTGAAATTGAAAATTGTTTCGATTTGTAATCAGATTTCAAATAAATAGGAGAGAGTTTTGAACAATTTAATAACTGTTTTAATCAGTTTTGTTTTTTGCTTTTCTGTGTCAGCAGGGGAGTTTGAACATTTCGAGGTATCAGATTCTTTAAAGAATAAATATCAAAAACAACAACGTAAATTAAACTTAGCTCCAATTCTTCAAAAGGCCTGGAATAAGTTAAAAGAAACTGGCGTTGATAAGGTTAATGACCTTACTAAAGAGATCTTAGATTATAAACGAGATTTTAGCTTAGGAGATTTGAATACTCCTGGTTACCGTTGGGATATTGCTACTGGAAATGCAAATATAAAACTAGGCCGTACAATTGAGCCCGCCTTTAATAGTAGTCAATGGATTATTGTTGATAAGATTAACTTGAACTTATCAGCAAGAAGCTTTCTTGAAAATCTGAGGAATGAGGGAGATCTTGAAATAACGGATGCAAACTTAAAACTTTTTGCAGGAGTTAGATTTAAAAGAACTTATACGTATAGACATACGGCTCCTACATACCTAAAAGCTCTTACGACAAATATAGACAAACTTCTTTTTTCATTTCTTAAATTTCACGGAACTAGATATACCAAACTAGATGATGGTGACTTAATAAGAAGAGATGACTTTTTAAGCGCTGATATTTCTCTTTCTGTCGATACACCATCAGTATATTTTATGTCGGGGTATGGAAGGGGAACACTTTATTTTTCTAAATTAAACTCTCTTGTTTATCAAAGACCAGCAGCTGAAGATAGAGGTTTTGATGACGCTCTTAGAGTTTCAATAAAAAACACAAAGGTTTCAGGTACAAGTCTTCAAATAGGATTGCAGGCCGACTTTTATAAATTGCTTAAGATGACTTTACTCTCTGGAGAATACAGAACTTCATTAAGTAAAAGTTTAACAACCAATTTAAAGTTTTCTGATTCTGACCTCGGGCAGATAGAGTCAGATGAGAATCTTAAGGAAGCTATGACAGAGCTTAATAAAGGAAAGTCTCCTGAGGGATCCCTTGTTCTTATGCCATATATCACTTCTCATCAAGAGGGACTAAGAATTGATGAGTCACTTGATCTCCAGGCCCTCATATGGGGAAAACATTTTGGAAATACTACTGAACAAATGACATTTCGAACTCAACATCGGAAAAGATATTTCTATCGTCATCAACAAGAAAGAGTTGCTCTTAATAGATCGATTCTTCAATATCTTTTTGCATCTAAAAATTTAAGTAAGTTCAATACTCGAATCGTAGAAAGTATGAGCTTTGAATATGAAGTTGATTCTCCTGAAGTTAAGTTTGAGGACACGTCATTAGAATTACCTGCACAAGCGACTTACAGGATTAGCAAAGAGTTTATCGCTACGAAAAATAAAAAGTCATATAGAAAGAAAGCTAAGGGTTGGATCAAGAGGTTTGAGGAAATCGACAACGGATTAATTGATGGAATTGATGATAAGGAAATAGAAGGGCCATTTGCTCTCAACCTTCATGCTCAAGTTGGTGTGAATGGTGTAAATACCTTAATCAATCATGATGTTTTAGATCTGAGTGATACTTTCGAAGTCATTTGTTCTGGGGAAGATTTGCCTGATGGAGAAAAGCTAAGTAAAAAAATTACTAAGTGTATCGAAAAACTTCAGGGGCAGTTTACTTTCCTTAGAAATGAAATGACTTTAAACAATGTTGTTAACTTGCCATTACTTAAACAGTTTTTAGAGACTGTATCAAATAATGCTGTAGGGTTTTCTGCTCTCAAGGGACTTTTTGGCCCTGAAAATGTTCATGTCTATGGATCTTTTCAAGCTGTTACAAAAGATAAAAAACAATTTCTAACATATTTAAGAGAGGGATTTAGTCAGGGATTCGGTCTTATTAAGGATTTTATAAAGAATTCTATGTAGTTATACATTTAATTATAGTACCCGACTTACGGGGGCAGTTATGTTGCCCCCCTACTCATTCCATAATTAATCAGGTTATAATTTATATATGAAGTGCATGATGTGGTTATGGATGACCATCACGCTATTTATGACAGTACCTGCTTTCGGCGCCAGAAAGGCCAAAGAGTGTGGGAATGTTAAAAAGTTACAGCTGATTCTCTCGGCACATGGTTCAAATATAGCTAACGAAGAAACAACAAGAACACCTGAGGGTGGGGCTTACAAGCGTCAGGTAGTTAAGTGTAGAAAAAAATGTAAAATCGAAACTCGAGAGGACTATCTTCATATGTATGAACCTGACCATCCAGATTCTGATGCAAATGGTTATGTACTTTACCCTAATATAGAACCTGCTGATGAAATTAATAAGTTTATTGCCGCCATTAATAAGCTTGAATTAATGGCCAAGCATGGAAAGTGTGGTTTATCTCATGCGGTTGCTACTAAGGGATTTGTTATCAAGTATAAAAAAGGTCTTATAAAAGAAGATCACTTCATTCTTCCCGACAGTATGTTGATAACTGGCTGGAGAAGAACTTTAAAGAATGGAAATGATAACCTATTAAGCTTTTCTAATTTCTAGTAAGAATCTTTTTGTCTCCTTTGGATTTTTCATAATAACAAATTTGTTTTGATTATCATTTTCAACCATGTCGTTATATCTAATTCTATTTCTCTTATAGACCTGAAGTATCCACATTAATAATGATTCTTTTCCCCACATGGAATTTTTAAGGGTTTCTCTATTACCATTCCAAAGTTCTTCTTTAGAAATAGTTCTTCTAAATGAACGCCTGAAGAATCTCGAAAGAATTAAAGGAAGCGAGTAATCTAGCCAAATAACTGTTGTGGCCCGATCAATTGTTAAATCTTGAACACGACCATAGTTTCCATCAATGATCCACTTTTCATTAGCTGTGAATTCATCAACTTTTTTTCGAAAAGTCTCTTTAGGAACTTCTGTCCAATTCGGCCCCCAGTTGAAAAAGTCTAGTTCTTGATGTGGCTGAGCCAGTAACTTTGAAAGCTCTCTGGCAAGAGTTGTTTTTCCGCTAGAGCTTGAACCGACAATAACAATTCTATTGAAATTTTGATTGCTCATATAGGTCCTTAGAGTTTTTTAAGTTGAGGCACTATAATATAAATCACAAATTATTAATATAGTCGAAAAATTGTTATTCAATCCTCAAGGTTTTTGACAAGGACTCTTTGTAACCGGTTTTAGTTTTGAGCATTGTGACTCAGTAATTCTAGATCGAATAGGCTCACAACTATCTTTTCCGAGGGGTGCATCTGGCCAAAGCTTGTTCCAGCTATCTTTCATGTAGTTACAATATAAATGTGCTTGCCTTGTTCGAATTCTTCTTTTGCAGCCGTGCCTACGTTGACCTTTTTTAAAGTTATAATAACGATAGGCTAGTAACAATCTCCAAGAATGAATCTCATCAGTTGTCGGATTGTTTATACCTTCTGGCTTAAACCAATCATATTTTTTTCCGTTAATGTCTACGTATCCTCTAGATCTCGACTTCCCAATATATCTTGCCCATGAAGATCCTGAGGAATCGAGAGAGCTTAGTAATAGAATAGCTTCTTTTGTTTTTCCAAGACCTGACTTTAAGGCTTGAGATTCTCCTGAGGCGATGACATCTCTTTTATAGAAATCTAACTGCCACCTTGTCACAGCTTTATCGCGTAACCCTCTTTTCAAGACAGGTGCGAGCCATGGGAGTTGCTTGTACATATTTGGTTTGGATTGTGTGCAAAAACCTCTTCTGTCATTTCCTCTACAGTTTTTTGAATAATGTTTCTTCATGTATTCTTTGTTAAAGATAGTAGAGCTAAGAAGTTTGGTGATATTTTCTTTTGTACATGCGGATCCTCCCAGTGAGAGTTCGCACTGCCTTAGTGAGATTGAGCTTTCATCACCCATGAATGACTCTATTGCTCTTTTCATAAATTGGTTTTTTGCAAGAGCATGTTTATCCATATCCTGAAAAAACTTACCAACTTCATTTTGAGGCCAATGTCCCATGCCAATTGTCATTCCATCGAGTGGAGCAACGTGGTCATAATGTCTAACAGAGCTTTTAGAAGCATCGAAATTAGAGAACACATGTCTCATCTTCTTTGATACTTGAAGTCCACTTGAGGAGCAGAGTTTGTCATGTGCCTGAACGGGGTTTAGACCAGCTGGTAACAACTCATCAGGAGAAGAATCATTAATTCTTGTTCGTGAACTTCCTGAGAAGAGTCCATCATTACAACTTGATGGAGAGTTCAAGGGATCATGAATAGTATTATAGAAATCATCTGCACTTGGAACCTTGATATCCATTTGACTAGATTGACCTTTACAGCCATAAAAAATTAATTGAAATAACAGTATCAACACTAAAATTTTCATCACATAACTCCTGTTAATACCAATTTGCCTCAATTCGAAAAAAGATAACTTACTCAATTCAAAATCTGTTAAAAATGTATTTCTTACCAGATATGGAAGCGAATATGACGGATTTATTATTAGATATCAAGGGTTTATATAGGTGATAATGAAAGAGGATTGCAAAGATATGTGGTCAAAACCAAGCGGGTTTCCCCGCTTGGAATAGAGACCTTCAATTACGCGGCATCTAGCTCTGCAAATGAAGGAGAAAGTATTTCTTGTCCATGAGACATGATGAGATCAATCATATCTTCATTATTAGTTTCTCTTGCAAGATCAAGAGCAGAGAAACCATCTTCATTTTGAACGTCGACTTGATCAGTAGTCATATTGTTTAGAAGATATTTAACAACATCAAATTTAAGATTAGTGATGGCCACCATAAGAGCGGTTTCACCTTTCTTGTTAGTTACGGCAACATGGATATTCTTTTTTCCTAATGCTTTTTTAACTTTAGAGAGGTCACCTTTTCTCGCACCTTTAAAAAGCTTTCTTCTGTTTTTAGCAGTGATAACTTTCTTAACACCTTTAACAGCACCTTGAACTACTAGTACCGGAGCACCAATAACTACCAGAGTTCCTTTTGCAGCGACCTTTACAGTTTTCTTTGCAACCTTAGCAGTTGTTACAGCAACTTTCTTAGTGGCCTTACCAACAACTTTTGCTCCTTTAACAGCAACTTTTCCAGTAACTTTGGCTACTTTTACTGTCGCCTTGGCAACTGGCTTAACACCATTTTTGTAAACGAACTTAGCTGTTTTTCCAGTGGCCTTAGCAACTGGCTTTACACCATTTTTGTAAACGAACTTAGCTGTTTTTCCTGTCGCTTTAGCTACTGGCTTAACTCCATTTTTATAAACAAACTTAGCGGCTTTTCCAGTGGCCTTGGCAACTGGCTTAACTCCATTTTTATAAACAAACTTAGCGGCTTTTCCAGTGGCCTTGGCAACTGGCTTAACTCCATTTTTGTAAACAAACTTACCGGCTTTATAGGTTCCTTTAGCTGTAGCTTTTGTTACCTTGTAGGCTGTCTTTACAACAGGTTTAACAACATTTTTATATGCAAACTTAGTTGTTTTCCCAACAACCTTGGCCGTTGTCTTAACTGTTGCTTTTGTTACTTTATAAGCAACTTTAGCCGTTGGCTTAACGACATTCTTATAAGTAAACTTGGCTGTCGCTTTTCCTGCTTTATAGGCTGCTTTTCCAACTGGCTTAACAGCTTTTTTATAAACAACAGTGGCACCTTTTCCAATTGCTTTTCCAACTGGCTTCACAGCTTTCTTATAAACAACTGTTGCACCTTTTCCAACAACCTTGGCCGTTGCTTTACCTGCTTTATAAGCGGCTTTGCCGACTGGCTTAACAGCTTTCTTGTAAACAACTGTTGCACCTTTTCCAACAACCTTGGCTGTAGCTTTACCTGCTTTGTAAGCTCCTTTTCCGACTGTCTTTCCAACTTTAACAGCAGCTTTACCTGAAGCCTTGGCCGCTTTTTTGATCGCATTCCAAATCTTTCCACCTTTCTCTTCAGATGCTGGAGATCTGTACTTGCTCATTTCGATGACGTTACTTGTTGTGACTTGTTCCTTTGTGACTTCAGATGCATTTGTGTTCGCAAATGAACTTGTCATAAAGAATGTTCCAAATAGTAGTGCAAAGATAAGCACGCTAATTTTTGATTTCATGTATTCCCCCGTGTGTAATGTATGTTCTGGAGGTGAAGTAACATCGCCTATACGACACTGCTAGTTATACAGTTGACAACTTTTCGGGAAACCTGTCAGGAATTAAGTGATTTTGGATATTTAGATTAAAAAAAGAAGTCTATCTAGAGTAAAAATTGAGATCTTTTAGAACACGTGATTGCTCTTTAGAGGAGAGGCATTCATAAAACTTCGTGTCTGTTTTGATATTTACAAGCTGCCTATGACTTTTCTGTATTTCACCGCGATCATAATAACATTGGGCCACCTTTCTAAATCCAATACTTAAATTATCCAAATTTGGGCAACGCCAACTCTTTGTCCCTTTATGTGAACTTGGGCCAAGTTGCATAAAGTCGCCACCCTCAATGATTGTTCCTCCAACTTCGGTAATACATCGTGCGCTTGCGTCGCCATTTCCTTTTCCGCCTATTTCAATTGCAATCAAAGGAGAGCAAATGATAATTCCAAGGCCAATTCCTCCTCCAAACCGAACGATGATATCAGTTGTGTAGCCGAGACCTGTTAAGAGATAGCTTGCAGCGGTTCCTGTTCCTTGGGCCGCCTTTGAAACGATTTTCATGCTGGCCGATGTTTTATTTTCTATCAGTGCTTTTTCGCAGTCCTGCTTGGCCAAATGGTCATTAAAGGATTTTTCATTCTCTATTGAAGAGCATGAACTTAAAAGAATCGAAAATATTAAAACTTTGAGGAGCTTCATTGCTCCCATTATACCCCAAAAAATGACCGAAAAATTATGACCTAACTGAAAAATGTTTCGAAATGAGTTTTCTGTTCCAAAACGCTGATAAAAAAAGTGCATAGAACAACAAATGGGTAAGAAATGAAAAAATTAGTAATCTTATTAGCAGTGTTATTTACATCAAGTGTTTGGGCAAATCCTGCCGAAGTATTTAACTGTCGTGGTTTTGAAAACCATGATGGAACAGATCGTCCTGTGAACTTCATGATTGTTTATTCTGATTGGATTCAGGGTCAAGGTTATACAAATGAAATAATTGAGATGAATGGAGGATACATGGGGGGAGAGGCCATCGAATTAGAAGAACTTCGAAGAGGTGATAACCTGTCTTGTAGCGATGGACTTTTGAGTGAGCTAAATGAGCAAGACGAAAATGGAGATTTCATTTTTGAATATAATGAAGGAGACTGTGGTGAGTTTCAACCTTATGTCCTTAAGGGAACATGCACTCATCTCAATAGAGAGAGCTATTAAGTTACAAGACAGAATCATGACAACTTGGATTGAATGCCAATAGTTTTTTGTGGTTGGCTCTAGGTAATCTTAGAGCCAACTCTATTATGCTGTTCCTATAAAATAAACACCAATACTTATAATCAAAATGGAGAGCCACCTAATAGGACTCACTTTTTCTTTGAAAAATAAAATACCGGCAAAACCACTTATAATTATGCCGCTAGCTCTAGCAGAGACAACGTAGCTAATTGGGGCTGTTTCCATGGCAAGTAAGATGAGAAAGTAAGCGGCAAAAAGAAAAGCACTACCTAGAAAAGGTTTCCATGTACTGTGTTTGATCTCTTCTAAAAAACGTTTATCTTTGAGCATAATAGGACTTAAAAAGAGTGCCGAACCTAAGAGCATTAGTGGCAAATAAATTAATGTTTTAATATGAGTAACACCAACTTTATCAACCAATAAGTAAGCTGATATGGCGATTCCAGTTATAACGGTAAAGCCAATCCCTTTATATTCCATCTTCTTTTTTTCTTTAAATCCAGAAAATACAGGTTCCAAAAAAGTAGCGATTAAAGTTAAGGCAATTCCAAATCCACCTCTAAGTGTGGGAGATTCAGACAAAAGAAATACTCCCCCAAGAGTAGTAAATAGTGCGCCGAGGCCACGACAATAGGGATACACAAAAGAGAGGTCTGCAAACTTATAAGCAGTAGAGAGTGACCAAAAATAAAAAGCATGAATGACCATTGATGAAATGAGAAAGGGGAGTCCTTCTGAGTTTAGTTCGAATTGGTTAAGGCTAAAGAGTAGGCTAACGAGACTGGCGGGAATGATGGCAATCCAAAGGAAGGCCAACTTATCTTTTGCACCCTTGGTGAGTACGTTCCATCCGAGATGAAAAACAGATCCCGTGAGAACAAGTAGTAATGCCTTTAATTCCATAACGACATTGTACTGTTAAATAGAAAAAAGTGGATAGCTTCTAAGATTGGGAATGACGCGGGTTACGCGCACGTGCACGTAGTCTGCGTCAAGTGTATGAATTTAAAAGAGAATACTGTCGCGTTAAGTGCTTGTTTTAAAAGGATAACAAAATAGACGTACGCTCAACGTTTTGCCTACGCCTATTCTTATTTCAAAAACTATTTTGTGACAACAACAGGAACAAACGAAACAAGAGCACAAACAACTTCTTGAATTTCATTCTCTCCATACTTAAGTTCTTTCATAACCGCTTGAACATCCCCACCAGCAGCAAGAAAGTCTGAACTCGTGATATCCATACCAGAGTGAACATCTTTCATATTTCTACCTTTGTACTTATTTGCTCCACCAGTTCCTGCAACTAAAAACTTAACCACATTGTCGACGAATCGATCTCGGTCAACATGCTTGAACATATGGCCAATTTGATCATTACCTTTATGGGATTCGTATAGATTATCAACAAACACACCTATTTTCTTTTCTTTACCTAGTCTTGAGTACAGGGACTCCTTAGCTTGACGGGCCTTCATTGCCCCAGCATTGTCTGTACACATCTTTTGAAGTCCAGCGACTTGCTCCTTGGCAGTTGGTTTTTTGTTTGACGCACAGCTGGCTGTGACTAAACAAATAATAATTGCTGCTATTCATTTCTTTATTTCTCCTTATGTAATGTTTTCAAGCATATTAATGGTTTTTCAAGGGATTTCTAGTTCTTTAAATGTACTTGGTACTTTTAAGAATAGCTCAGATTTGATAACTAGAGTCATGGAAAAATCAAAAGGTTATGGGCAGTTTTGTCCAGTAGCGAGAGCTGCAGAAATTGTTACGGCACGTTGGACACCAGTTCTTCTTAGAGAACTTTTGGCGGGAAGTTGTAAGTTTAATGATCTTCGAAATGGCGTTCCGCAGATGTCTCCCTCTTTGTTGTCCAAGAGACTTAATGAACTCGAAGATGCAGGGATTGTGAATAAGAAAAAAATCCCTAAAGGTCGAGGGCACGAATATTTGATTACCGAATCTGGAAAAGAGTTGGCCCCTATTGTGATGACTTTGGGAATCTGGGGTCAAAAATTCATTGAAGATGAATTCTCAGAGTATGATCTCGATCCATCTCTTTTGATGTGGGACATTCAACGAAGATTAGACACAAAATTTTTCCCTAAAAAAGGAAGATTTGTTTCTCACTTTTATTTGGTGGGAGCCCCTAAAGAGCGTCGAAATTGGTGGTTAGTGGTCAGTGATAGAAATGTCGATCTCTGTATCCACCACCCTGGATTTGAAGAAGACATTTCGGTTGAGGCCTGCTTAAGAGGTTTAACTGAAGTTTGGATGGGGCAGACTTCTGTTGAAGAAGCTAAGAAGAAAAACCATCTTCTTTTTAATGGTAATAAAAAATATATTAAATCATTTAAAGATTGGTTTCTCTTGAGTCCATTTGCTGAGCACCATCCAAATTCTTAAACGTGAGAATAAACTGCTAAGAATTGCTTATACTCTCGATCATTCTTATCAATAGAGTTAATGAACGAATGTTCAAATTTTAAG
>JAGSHI010000091.1 GCA_023954635.1 Bacteriovoracaceae bacterium | reverse complement strand
TTAATGCTTTCAATTGAATCGGGTAAAAAAACGAGAAGTGAAAACTATACGTACAGCGGATTTGGGGTAGTTTTCCCTGACCGACTAAAAAAGAACGAAGGTGAATTGGACTTCTTTACTACAGTTGCAGATTATAAAAATAAATGTGTTTTTTCATCCTGTAGAGAATCTTTGGAGTTTGTCGATTTAGGAACACTTTCAATGTATCGCACGACATTGAGATCTTGCTTAAAAGAAAAACAATCCAAGTTTAGAAACTTCTTAGAAAAATTTAACCAAATTAATTTGCAATATATTGATGAAGATAAACTCTCGTATCACTCCAATATCAAAAACCAATTTAACTTCTCAACGAGTGTATCTTATGAGGGGGAATCAGATATTGTTATTGGTGGACAAGGAGAGATTGTAGTAGAAGATGCTGGAGTGTCACTTTTAGCCTAGCCGAACTCTTCTTCTTCAGTCATCTTTATGCAATCGACTGGGCACGCCTCAACACAGAGGTTGCAGAGAGTACAGGCCCATGGTTCTATGGCATAGGTGTTCAGGTGTTTTAAAATGGCGTTCTCAGGACATACCAGACGACAATTGTCACATTCTATACAAAGAGAGCCTATTTCTAATTTAGGTATCATAATATAGATTATAGCTTGAATTATTTTTTTCTAAAGAGGAAGATTAAGATAATGAGTATTAAAGTAATAAAAAAGAGCAGTGAATCACTAAATACATTGATATTTGTTCTTTTATCACTGCCATTCATTCACATTGTAAGATCACTTCATATGGGTGAGAGTGCACTAGACTGGTTGTCTTTAAAGGGCTTTCTTTTTGCTAACCCTTGGAAGGTGACACTTGTAGTCCTTTTATCGTTGCTTATTTATAAGGCGAGAAAGGTATCATCATTATTTGTCCCAGTACTAGTAATCGCCTTCTTCTCTTGGGCCATCATATTCTTCATCGAAGATTGGAATAAGCACATATTGTTTCTCTCTTTTATCTATTTAGTAATAGGTTTCTACACGTGTCTGTTCTGGAGGGCCGAGCTAGAAAGACCCATTTATAGGCCAGGCTTTAAGGAAAACTATATAGGAAAGAAGTCTGAGTATGAACTAAGCGGAACATTGGTAGATAGATATGACACTAAAGTAAAATTCTATCTTTCAAACTGGGGTGAGTGCAGTTGTTTTTTGATTCCTCTAGAAACAAAGTCAAAGTTAAAAGGAAAGGTCAAACTGATGCTGCATTTTGGAAAGCATGAGTTTGTCGCGAATGGAACAATAGTTTCATTTAATAGTAGTGGATATGGAATTTCGATTGATTCAACCGAGCAAAAAACTCAGTCACTTGGTTGGAATGATTACTATGCTATCATATCAGACAGAGGTTATTTTTCGAGGTTTGTGTGATGAGAAATTTTTCAGTTTTACTTTTATCTTTTATGTTTGTTTTTTCTTCTTGTACTAAGAAGGGTAATTCTGAAGACGTTCTTAAGGGTTATGTTAAATACAGATTTTCACCAACTCAAAGCAAAGATGAACTCCTTGGGCGAACGACAGGTACATTGAATGATAAAATCACAGAGATGAATGAAGAGGCCTTCAAAGATTTCGTTTCTATGGAAAAGTTCAAAATGAGAAAGTTCGAAATTAACTTAAAAAGATGTTCAGAAGATCAGTGTTTTATTACTTACACACTTTCATATGATCAATACCAAGATGGAAAAAGACAGTATGAAAATGAAGTTAAAAAGATCGCTGAAATTCGAAAAATAGAAGAAAGTTGGAAGATTGCAGATGTTAGCAATGTAAAAACCTACATAGATTCCAAAGAAGAGATAACTGTTGAATAATAGGCGACAAAAAAGCTTGGTTTTGTACGTTATTTCCTAAATAAAATCCTCAAGTATCCGATAAGCCTTATATGAAGATGCACCAAGCAGAAGATCAACTGATCAACCTGTTGATGGAAGAAACATTCTCGGATTCTGAAAGTAAAGAAACCTCAAATGAGTCAGGGGATTTACTGTCGTATTTTAATACGGAGAACTTCAAATCTAAACTTAATGCTACTAATGAGATAGAGGACCTCTTCAAAAGAAGACAGGTCACTTTTGCAAAAGCTAACTTGAACTCAAATAAGAAAGTAATTCGATTTGGCCTCAATAGTGAAAACTTAGATGTGCCTACAAACTGGTCTATATTTCAAAAACTTTCAGAAAATGAAGGGAACTACTTATATCGTTCAGGAGTAGGGCTCGATGATAAAGATTATCTTTTTGAAGTCTTAACGACATTTCTAGGTGGTCCTCGAGAAATAGGCTTTATCAAATTCGATGGAATAGTGTATTTGGTTCATACCAAAGTAGGAACTGAAGAAACATTAGAATGGATTGAGAATTTTTTATTTCCGACAGAAATATCGGCAGCTGCATAAATGCCCCACCTTTCGGCAGGGCAATCAAATTATAATGTCATGTAATAATCTTTCATCATTTTTGCATCTACTTCCAGGTTTGGACTGTTGCAAATAATATAACCACGGCAATCATGATTTTTTAGAGCGCTAAGTAGGCCTTTCCAGTTAAAATCTGATTCTTCTAGGTTGAGGTGCTTTAAATCACCTTTAGAGTTAGAGCTAATTCCACTCATATGAATGTGCATATTTTGTAGAGCATCCTCACCAAGTTGTCCTTTAAGTGAAGTTAGTACTTCATCAAACTCTTTGTCAGTGTTGAAGTTACCTGTTCTTGCGTAAAGGTGGCTGAAGTCCATACAAGGTCTACAGCTGTTAACATTTTTAGTAAGAGAAATAAGCTCTTCAAGACTTCCAAACTGACTTGTTTTTCCTGTTAGTTCAGGACGAAGTTCAATCTCGATATCTAATCTACTTAAACGTTCTTCAATAACGTTCATACTCTTTTCTACTAGATCGAACACATCAAAAGGTGAGTCTTTCATATAGAAGGCAGCGTGAAACGTCATAGATTCAGCACCACAAAGATCTGAAATTTTTGCAGTTTGGATAATTCTTTCGACAGAGCTATCAATCTTGTCCTGCTCTCTTGCATTTAGATTTATATAATAAGGACCGTGTGAAGTTAGAGGGACTCCAAGTTCATAAGATACCTTCCTAAGGCCTGAAGAAATCTCTTCCTTCATTCTTACTCCGTGAGCAAACTCTAATTGCATACAATCAAGCTCTAGCTCGTGGATTCTTTTTACACCCTCAATTGGATTGTTTTTTTTCGCAGTACTGTTGGGCACTCCAGCCGTGCCAAATAGTAATCTTTCGTAATTCATAAATTTCCCCGCTCTCTAAAATTTTTCTCGCCAGTCACTCTACTAATTGCTGTAGTGCTCTCATATCATAGATTTGGATGAGACCATATCTGCCCTGCGCAAAACCCTTTAATTACAGTACGTTGGGAGCCACCCCTTAACTGTTTGTTCTCATAAACTTTTTGCTCTTTGGACTAACCGAGTTATAGCCCTATCCCGGGTTCTTGTCTATAATTTGGAGGTGTTAGTGAAAAATTGACACTGACAAGGCGCGTTTAAAGGAAAAGTATTGATTCAAGTTCTAGGCTCTATCCTTATTCACTTTTGTTTTTTCTTCCTGCCAGTATCGGTAGTTGGTTACCTTGTGATTGGACTTAATGGCCTGTGGCTGGCCTTGGCCGTCTTTTTATCTTTGAGTTTCCTATGTTTGTTTTTTGGAGATAGTTGGATTCTATCTAAAACGGAATCGATACCTCTTTCTAAGGCAAATGATCTTTGGGAAAAAAGTTTAAACCTAATTAGCATAAAAGACTTAGGTCAGATGGATCTCTATATATCGGAGAAGTTTTCAAGTGCTTTTGCTTGTCTTGTTTCTCCTACTGGAAAGTGCTCGGTCATTATGGGGCAAAACTTATTCTCTATGCTTTCAGATAAAGAAATAAAACTTCTTCTTGAGTTCTCTACAAATTACCTAAAAACAAAGCCAGCCTTTTTTAGGGAACAACTCTCTTTAACGCTATCAATTCTTTTATGGCCTTCAACCATACGCTTAACAAATAAGGGCTATCGTTTTTTTCCAAACATTCTCAGGAAAGTCCTCTCTCCCTTTTATAAGCTGATGGGAAGCGTACTTATTGTTTATCGTTTTCTGAGCTTTCCAATTGGAATGCTTAAATCTAATCTTATTCGATATAAGAGCCCAGTTGATGAAGTCGGGTCTAAAGGAATGAGTGATTCAGAGTTGAAAGCGATTGCTTTAAAGATCAAGCACTCAAAGGTTCAAAAAAATAACAAAATAGATTTATCCTGGCTCATGTTAGAAGATCTAGCATTAATTCCATTCGGCGACAGTCGTTCTTTTGTCTTTAATCACTATTTATTAAAGACGGATTTAGAATGACGGACAATCAAAATAAAGAATTGAATATAAGAAAGAGAGTCTCAGACTTTTCAAAATACTATCCACTCTTTTTTACAATTATATTTGTGATCATTCTATTTCAATATTCGTTTTCAACCTTTGAAGCCATTTTTTATGATTTGAGAATAAAGTATGATTTGGGGATTGGTTATAAAGACAATATGGTGCTTGTCTCGTTGGATGATGAGTCTGATGAGTTCCTTGGAGAAACATATCCATATACATACTCAGGTCATACGAGATTTATACAAAAATTAATTCACGACAAGCCAAGAATGATTCTATATCTCGTTGAGCTATTAGAGCCAGAAAGTGACATAGAATCAATTCAACTAAAAAAGTTCAAAGATCAAATCAAAAAATTCACAGGAAGTGGCGGTGTCTTTAGGTTTGGTACAGATGTGGACGACTGGGGAGAACAGCTCCCTCCAAAAGAGTTGCAAGATCTTGGCTATAGCACTGCTCTGATAAATGTTGATAACGCTGCCTTTGCAAAAGATGATGTAACAAGAAGAGCCGTTTTAAATATTAGTGGAGAAGATACTTTACACTTGTGGGCCGCAAATAAGTTTAGAGAAATGTCTGGTGAAGACTCTCTTCGTGTAAATGATATTTTAGGATCTTATTATTTGAGGGAGGCTGATGCAACCTTTACCCTTTATCGTTATTTCACTACTCCAATTAATGGAAAAGGGTTAATCAAGCAAATTCCTTTTCACAGAGCTCAGGTAGGTAATTTTCCAAAAGGATTTTTTACTGACAAGGTTGTTATTGTTGGGTCTAGTTATATATCTAATGCGAGTGACTCAGTATTGACACCATTCAATCGAGAGTCTTACAACTCAAGTAAACTCTCAGTTCATGCACAAATTATTCAATCATTGATTCAAAATAAAACAATTTTTCAGGTGCCGAAGGAAGTTTCTTATAGTCTTTGTGTGTTGATTGCGATTTTTCTTTCAGTTGTAATTAATAGAGTTCGACCATCTATGGGCTTGATGATTACTGTAAGTTTAATCTTGGGAACAATCTTTTTGTCATATGTGCTCTTTGTTATTTTAGGGTTGTGGATTTATATCACTCACATCATCTTAACGATATTTGTGGTTTATTATATCTGGGTGCCTTTTCGTGCCATTGGTGAATATCAAAGACGTTATGCCATTCAGGAAGAGACAAAACTTATTAAAAAGGTTGAAAACCTTAAACAAAACTTTATCTCGTTAATGAGCCATGATTTAAAAACGCCTGTGGCAAAAATTGCTGGAATGGCAGATGTGATGGTTCAAAAGTACAAAGGAAATGATGACTTGAGTCGTGATCTCTCATCTATTATAGACAGCACCAAGGAACTTAATAAGTTTATTACTTCAATTTTAGATTTAACAAAAATTGAATCCCGAAACCTGACATTAAATAAGCAAAGTAAAGACATCAATAAGATTATTGAAGATGTTGTTGATGGACTAAGGTTTGAGGCCTCTGAAAAAGATATCTCAGTAGAGAAAAACCTTGATCCACTTTACCCCATTGAGGTTGATGTAAATTTGATGATTCGAGTCATTTCGAATTTGATCGAAAATGCTATAAAATACTCAGGAGAACACTCAACTATTAAGGTTAGCTCTTGGGATGACGAAAAATGGGTGTATGTTGAAATTAAAGACAATGGAGTCGGAATTTCACCTGGAGACCTCGAAAATATCTTTGAGAAATTTTACAGGGTGAAAAATGATGCCAGTCACAAAATAAAAGGCACTGGTTTGGGTCTTTATTTGGTAAAATACTTTGTCGAGTTAAACGAGGGTCAGATTTTGGCGACCTCGACTGTGGGTGAAGGTACAACCTTCACAATAAAATTAAAAAATGAATAAGAATCTTAATGAGATTTTAAAAGGGAGAGAGTAATGCACAAAGTACTAGTTGTTGATGATGACAAGGTATTGCAGGACTCAGTAAAGCAAGCGCTTGAGTATCATCATTTCTTTGTCGATGTAGCCGATAACGGTAGACTTGCTTTAGATAAGGTAATCAAAGACAAGTACGACCTCGTTGTTATGGACGTCAATATGCCAGAAATGGACGGTATTGAAGCTTTAACTGAAATAAAAAAATATGATCCTTCAATAATTGTCTTAATTTTAACGGCCTATTCAAATGTAAGTGATGCTGTAAAAGTTGTTAAAGAAGGCGCTTATAATTATTTAGAAAAACCAATTACTAGTGAAAATCTCGTTGCCCTTATTAAGCGAGCCCTTAAAGCTAGGTCACTTGTAGAAACATCCATATTTTCTGCGCCAACTTTATCTCTTGGAAAAGGTGAGGATAAATTTGTAGGTGAATCTGATGTAATGAAAAAAGTTTTCAATGTTATCGGAAAGCTTGCACAAGTTCAGACACCAGTTCTTATTAGAGGTGAATCTGGTACGGGTAAAGAGCTCGTTGCCAAAGCGATCCATTTTAATGGACCGAGAAAAGATGACAAATTTGTAACAATAAATTTAGCTGCAATTCCTGATAACCTTATTGAATCAGAGTTATTTGGACATGAGAAAGGTGCTTTTACAGGAGCTACCGAAAGAAAAATAGGCAAGTTTCAATATGCAGATGGAGGAACAATTTTTCTTGATGAAATTGGAGATGTTTCTCCAACTATGCAGGTTAAGTTGCTTCGAGTATTACAGGAAAAAACTTTTACTCCAATAGGGTCAAATAGAGATATCAAGTGTGACGTAAGGGTTATTGCCGCTTCTCACAAACCATTTGAGAAAATGATTAAGGATGGAACTTTTAGGGAAGACCTCTTTTACCGTCTTAATGTATTACCTGTTTACTTGCCACCTCTCAGAGAGAGAACAAGTGATATTCCATTCCTCGTGAATTACTACATTAAATACTTTAACGGATTACATAACCTAGATATTAAAGATTGTACTCCCGATACAACTGAGGCCTTAAAGTCTTGGAGCTGGCCAGGTAATATTCGTGAACTTAGGAATGTTATTGAGCATGCATTTATTATTGAAAGTAGTGATTATATAAATTTAAGCTCACTGCCTGATACCGTTAGAAAAAATTCTAGCTCAAAAGGTTCGACATCTACTCCTGAGCAAGAAGAGGGTGGAGCAATCGACTTTACCGGAATCCAAAACTCAGTTCTTGATAAAGAACCTGGGCAAGCTTCTGGTGATTATAGCTTTCAATTCGCTACTCAAAAAAGCGACAATGAAGTTAAGATGGATTTCCAAGAAGCAAAAGATCTTTTTGAAAAAGAGTTTATTGTTCAAGCTCTCAAGCTCAATAAAGGTAAAATTAATCAAACTGCTCTCAAAGCAAATATTCCTAAAAAGACATTGCTTAGAAAAATTGAGAAGTATGGTGTAAATCCCAAAGAATATTATTAAGAGATAAGTCATGGATAGAATTTGGAAAATGTCATTGATGATCGTAGGGATTATTATTCTCGATCAAGTTACTAAGGGTGTCGTTCAGCACAACATTCCTTATGGTGGACATATTACAGTTATTCCTGGCTTTTTTAATTTCAGCCATGTTCATAACCCTGGTGCCGCCTTTGGAATGGGAGCTTATGGAGGAGATGGGGTAAGACTCGTTTTCTTTAAGATCATTCCCGTCTTGGCCTGTATTTGGTTAATGGTCCTTATTTGGAAAGAGAGAGCGAGAAGTTTGCTTCTCTGTACTGCTTATAGTTTGGTTTTAGCTGGGGCCGTTGGAAATCTTATTGATAGAATCACCTTGGATTATGTTGTCGACTTCTTAGATTTCTATATCGGAAGAAGTCACTTTCCATCTTTTAATGTCGCCGATAGTGCAATTTCAATTGCAGCTGGTCTTTTAATAATCGATTTTATTCAGGGTTTTAGAAAAGTCGGTTCGGAAAAAGATTCTGATGTTGCAAATGGCCAAGAGTCTAAGGAAAGTTAAGCCTCTTGGTTTTCTTCCTCTGCAGTTTCTTCTTCTACAGCTGGGGCCACTACACCGTGCTCATCGTTTAAGCTTTTGAGTTGGTTTTCAGAAATATAAAGTTCACTGTCTAGGGTTTCCTGGGCCCATGCATCAAAGGCATCGTCAGATTGATACATTGTAATTGTTTCCCATGGGCAGTCTTGTGAGCAATTTTGGCAACCGATACATCTAGCGAGGTCAATTTCAACTGTTTGACGAAAACTTGGGTTACCGGCCTCTGGTCCTGGGACAAGCTCTATAGAGTCGACTGGGCAGCCTGCAATACACACTTCACAACCTGTACACCCGCTTTGGTGAACTACTGCCAAGAGTTTTGGTGGCTTCTTACCTTTTCGTACAGGCTTAAGCCTGGCTGGGTGGTAAGGGTTTTCAACTATAATGTCTTCGCTGTCGCTCATATAAATTCCAGAATTTAAGACTTATATTAACGCAATTATAACTCAGGTTAAAGAGATTTTGCTTCGTTGGATTTATAAGCTATATTGCGGATGGTGTAAAACCCTAAGACTAGGTTGATTTAGCTATTTTTGTCGCTATTTGTCGATAATGCTTATTGAGGTGTTTATGAGCAAGTTGAGATTTGTCACAGCTGCAAGTTTGTTTGATGGTCACGATGTTTCAATCAATATTATGAGAAGATTACTCCAGACCAATGGGGTTGAAGTAATCCATTTGGGCCATAATCGATCTGCCAAAGAGGTTGTCGATGCCGTTTTGCATGAAGATGCACACGCTGTGGCCTTGAGTTCTTATCAAGGTGGGCATAATGAATATTTTGCCTACATAAGACAACTTCTCGATGAGGCCGGGGCCAAGCATGTAAGAATGTTTGGTGGAGGAGGAGGGGTTATCACTCCTCTTGAAATAAAAGCGCTTCACGATAAGGGTATAACCAGAATTTACAGCCCAGAAGATGGAATGAAAATTGGTCTTCAGGGAATTATTCAAGACATGATCGAAAAGTCTAACTACAACACTTTAGAGTCTATCGATATTAAGTCGTTGTCTGAAAAAGATTTGAAGTTTAGCGATATCGCGAGAGTTATATCTCATATTGAAAATGTGGGAGACGTTCCGTTTGAAATAAAAAAGGGATCAACTCCGGTTTTAGGAATTACAGGAACAGGTGGGGCAGGAAAATCAAGTTTGATTGATGAACTACTTCTTCGTTTTCATCGTTACTTTAAAGATAAAAAAATTGCACTTGTCAGTGTTGATCCAACTCGAAAGAAAACTCAAGGAGCTCTTCTCGGTGATAGGATTAGGCTCGGTAGTGCATCTTATGACAACTTTTATATAAGAAGTCTCGCGACAAGAGATTCAAATACAGAACTTTCTCCTCAAATTGAAAAAGTAACCAATTTCTTGAAGGGTCAAGACTTTGATCTGGTTATCGTAGAAACTTCTGGTATTGGACAAGCAAGCGATGAGATTACAAAAGTTTCTGATAAGTGCATCTATGTAATGACTCCAGAGTATGGAGCTCCAAGCCAGTTAGAAAAAATTGAAATGCTTGAACAGGCGGATCTTATTGTATTAAATAAGTTTGAGAAACCTCGATCAGAGGATGCGCTTCGAGATATAAGAAAACAATATCGAAGAAATAAAAATCTTTTTGTAGGACATCCCGGTTCTCCTGAAGATGAAGATCTACCAATTTTTGGAACAATGGCCAGTCACTTTAATGATCCTGGCGTGAATGGTCTTTTTCAAGAAATTCTTAAACACTTTGATTTTGATGCCAGTGTATTGAACGATACAAAATGTTTACGCGTTTCAAGTCAAAAGCAAGGAATCATACCGCCGGAGCAATCTTTATATTTAAGAGATATCGCCAAGACTTGTAGAGATTATAATCAAGATTGGCTCGAAATGAGTGAGCGAATAAAAGACTACGAGGCCCTGAAAATTTCAAGTGAGCTAGTGAAAGATAATAAAGCTCTTGTTGATAAATTAAGTGAAGTCGAATCGAGTATTCCAAAAGAAGTCTTTGAAGAAATCAAACAATATGATGATGTTGTTGATCAGTATAAGTCGGGAATTTTTTCTTATGAAGTACGAGGAAAAACTTTTGAAGTACCGACAACATTTACGAGCCTTAGTGGAAATAAAATATCTAAGGTCGGTTTTCCAAGGTTAGATTCAAGCTCTGATAAGTATAGATTTATAAAAAATGAAAACCTTCCTGGATTCTTTCCATACTCTTCTGGAATTTTCCCATTCAAAAGATCTGATGAAGATCCTAAACGAATGTTTGCTGGAGAGGGTGGACCAGGAAGAACAAATAAGAGATTTCATTATCTCTCAAAAGATGACACGGCCAAAAGGCTCTCAACAGCTTTTGATTCTGTAACTCTCTATGGAGAAGATCCTGATGAGCGGCCAGATATCTTTGGAAAGATCGGTGAGGCCGGAGTAAGTATCGCAACTTTAGACGATATGCGAGATCTCTATGACGGGTTTCAATTAACGTCACCAAATACATCAGTCTCGATGACGATAAATGGTCCAGCTCCAATAATCTTGGCCATGTTTATGAACACCGCCATGAAGCAAGAGCTAAGTGATAACGACTTTTGGAATGAATCAAAAAGAATTGAAGTCATGCAAAAAGTTAGGGGTACTGTTCAGGCCGATATTCTTAAAGAGGATCAGGCTCAAAACACATGTATTTTTGGATTAGAGTTCGCCCTTAAGATGATGGGTGATATGCAAGAGTACTTTTGCAAAAATGCGATTAAAAATTATTATACAGTTTCCATTAGTGGTTACCATATCGCTGAGGCGGGAGCGAATCCAATTTCTCAAATGGCCTTCACTCTTTCTAATGGATTCACATTTGTAGAATATTATTTAAGTCGTGGAATGAATATCGACGCTTTTACTCAAAACCTTTCCTTCTTCTTCAGTAACGGACTAGATCCAGAATATTCTGTACTCGGACGTGTCGCGAGAAAGATCTGGTCAGTAACGATGAGAGAAAAGTATGGGGCAAGTACGAAGTCACAAAAGTTTAAATACCATATTCAGACTTCGGGAAGATCACTTCACGCACAAGAGATTGACTTCAACGATATCAGAACAACTCTTCAGGCTTTCTTGGCCCTAAGTGATAACTGTAACTCTCTTCATACAAATGCTTATGATGAAGCAATCACTACTCCAACTGAAGAAAGTGTGAGAAGGGCAATGGCCATTCAAATGATTATCAATAGAGAGTTTGGTCTCAATAAAACTGATAACCCGATGCAGGGAAGTTTTATTGTTGATGAGCTTTGTGACATTGTAGAAGAGGCCGTCCTCGCTGAGTTTGAAAGAATCTCAGACAAGGGTGGTGTTTTAGGTGCAATGGAAAGTCAGTATCAAAGAGCACAAATCCAAGAAGAATCACTTCATTATGAAACGCTTAAGGATTCTGGTGAAATGCCTATCATTGGTGTGAACTCATATATTTCTCCAAATATTGAGGATCAATTAAATCAAGAAATAGAAATTTCTAGATGTAGTGATGATGAAAAGAATCATCAAATTGAAAGACTGAACAAATTTAAGAGTAATAACAAAGATGACTCTGAGAACTCTCTCAATAAACTAAGAGAAGTTGCACTCTCTAATGGAAATATTTTTGAAGAGTTACTTTCTACTGTAAATTATTGTTCACTTGGGCAAATCACTGAAGTTTTATACGAAGTGGGCGGAAAATATAGAAGGAATATGTAATCGATGACGACAAAAAGTAAGATATATACAGGTGTAGGCGACTCTGGTGAAACGTCTTTAGTTGGTGGACAAAGAGTTTCTAAGAGTGAACCTCAAATTAATGCATATGGAACCGTTGATGAGCTAAACTCATTTATTGGGTTGGCAGTATCCCTTTCTGATAACCTTGGTGATTTTGAAGTTAAGTTTATTCAAAAAATACAAAACAATCTTTTCAATTTGGGAAG
>JAGSHI010000157.1 GCA_023954635.1 Bacteriovoracaceae bacterium | reverse complement strand
GCGTCTGCTTTTGCGCCTAACATTTTAATCATTTCATGAGAGTCGATTTTTTGAATAAAGAAGTTAAAGCTTTCGGCCTGAGAGTTAGGAGAGGACATAATAATTATTAAAAATGTAAAAAATGCCTGAATTTTGTTCATTGATAGTCACCTTTACGTTGTTTACGTCCAAGATTCATTAATTGTGACAAAGAAACTCGAGAATTACTTCGAAAACTCCTTTTTATAACAATTCCAATAACTTAAAATAAGAGTAACACCCCTGTCACAAACTGGGTACTCGATCCGTATACACAAATAGGAGTATGTTTGGAACAGTCCGACATTGAACTCATGATTCAGTACCAAAAAGGAAGTGAAGTAGCTTTCAATGAACTCTACCGAAGACACAAAGGTAAAGTTTACGGCTACATTTTAAAAAAGACAGGAAATAGTGAAATGACATCTGAAATATTTCAAGACGTTTTCCACAAACTTCACACAAATAAAATGAAGTTTGACGGCAAAAGGGAATTTCTTCCCTGGTTATTTGTAATTTGTCATAACCTAATCATTGACCATATAAGAAAAATTCGAACAAATATTGATCCACTAGAAAATGATATTCCTGTTACTGACGAAGCCTTTGAATCTGTAAAAGAAATGGAGGCCGTTACTAGACTTAGCGATAAGGAACAAACCATCATTCAACTTAAGTTTGATCAAGGTTATGACTATAAAGAAATTTCAAATGAGCTCGGTATAACAAATTCAAGTGCTCGAAAAATTTACTCAAGAGCAATTGGAAAACTTAAGAAGTTACTAGGAGCTCAATCATGAACGATAAGCTACAAAAAGAATGGGAAGAGTTTAAATCTCATGACGCTAAAGAAGTCCCAGAAAACCTAGAAGTTAAGCTTAAGGGATCTATTTTATCAAAACTAAACCCTAAGAAATCACTCCTATTTGCTAAACTTGCCCTTGTGCAATCCTTCATTGGGACATTGACACTACTTTTCTGTCCCCAATTTGAATTTAGCTTAACAGCTAATGACAAGCTCTATCACTTCTTTCATAATCAATTTGGTCACTATGGTTGCATGGTTGCCTGTGGAGCATTGTTTCTGGGTAGTGGAATGATATTTGCTGGACTTATTTTAAATGAAGATGAAATTAGAGGTATTAAAAAAAGTAGAAGCCTCTTTATCGCCGCTGTGACAGGTGCCTCTATGACAGTTTTCCTCCTGGTCGGAGCAAAGTTTTACTTAGACCTAACTCTTTTTTGGGTTCTGGGTACTCTTCTTGGTGGACTGTTAAGTTTTGAAACTTCCTCATGGATTAAAATTAAAGCTTTGAAGTCTTTTTAACGAGATCAACTATCTCTCTCACAAGTTCTTCACTCTTAGATTTATCGTCTGAATCTATTGCGCTTCGTACACAGTGATTGATGTGGTTTTCAAGAATTTGCTCCTCAAGTCCTTTTAAGCTACTTCTAATTGCCTTAACTTGATGAAGTATATTTACACAATACTTTCCATCTTCAATCATTTTACTTATGCCACGAACTTGGCCTTCAATTCTTTTAAGTCGCACTAATTGTGGTTTGTGATCAGCGTGTTCCATTAAAAAATCCATTGATGCGCAAACTGTTTGAAACAACAGAAATACTAGAAAGTCCCATGGCAACGCTTGCTAAAATGGGAGGAAAAGTCCAATTAAAAATTGGGTAAAAAACACCTGCGGCAAGAGGTATCAAAAGGATATTATAGACAAAAGAGAGGAATAGATTTTGTCGAATAATTGTCATCGTTCTTCGGCTCAACCTAATAAAGTCTTCTGCTTTTGATATGTCTCCATCAATAATAACCACATCACTTGCATCCATGGCCACATCGGTCCCTGTTCCCATTGCCAACGATAGGTCAGCCTTTGCTAGGGCAGGAGCATCGTTAATACCGTCCCCTATCATCGCCACTTTCTTACCTTCGGTTTTAAATTTCTCTATATGCATGGCTTTGTCTACAGGCAAACATTCGCCAATGGAGTTCATAATTCCAAGCTCACTTGCAACGCTCGTAACGGTTGCATTGTTATCTCCACTTATAAGCCAAGGGGTAACATTATCGGACTTAAGCTTTTCAATTGTCGGTTTAGACTCCTCTTTAACTTTATCATCAACTATAATCACACCGACAAATTTTGATGATTGAGATATAAAAATATGACTACCAAGCTCTAATACTTCCGCTCCACATTGAATTCCATTTTCTTCTAAGAATGATCTTGAGCCGATTAAATATTTCTCTTTTTGAAAAGTAGCTTCAATTCCTTTCCCTGATACGACTTCAAAGCTCTCAGGAAATCCCGGAGAGATCCCTTTCTCTTTTGCATAATTTAAAATTGCTTTTGAAAGAGGATGTTCTGAAAAACTTTCTATTGAAGCTACAGCAAGAAGTGCATCTTCTTCATTTACATCATTTTCTAAGACTACTTTCGAAACAAAAGGTTTCCCGTAAGTTAACGTTCCCGTTTTATCAAATACAATCGTATCGATATCAGAACCCTTTTCAATTACTTCTCCTCCACCGATAAGAAGACCTCGCTTCGAGGCCATCCCAGTCGCAACCACAACAGCCGTAGGAGTAGCTAACCCAAGGGCACAAGGGCAAGCAATAACGAGTACAGCAATCATAGAAGAAAGAGCATTCCCCCATAATGGTTCAGGTCCAAAGTAATACCACCCTAAAAAAGTTAAAGCTGCACAAACGAGGACAATGGGAACAAAAACAGAGCTTACTTTATCAGCTAAAAGTTGAATCGGAGCTTTGCTTTGTTGAGCATTCTCAACGAATGAAACAATTCCAGCCAACATAGTATCGCTACCAACTTTTTTTGCCTTAAATGTTAAAACAGACTGACCATTAATAGTGCCGGCAAAAACTTTATGTCCAACAGTTTTAGAGACAGGAAGTGGCTCTCCACTTAACATAGACTCATCGACATCACTTCTTCCTTCAATAATGTCTCCATCTACAGGGATCTTTTCACCAGGCTTAACACGAACAATGTCATTCTTTTTCACTTCTTCAAGCGGCACCTCAAGGAAATCATCTCCTCTTTTTACCCTAGCGGACTTCGTTGATAACCTTAATAAACTATCAAGTTCACTCCTTGCTTTCTTTTTTGCTTTTTCTTCAAAGAATTTTCCTAAGAAAACAAATGAAATAATAAAACCGACTGCCTCAAAATAGACATGCATATTAAGGCCAAGTTTTATAGATGATTCAGGAAAGAATGTAATATAGGTTGAATAATAATAAGCAGCGGCTGTTCCAAATCCGATTAAAGTATTCATACTAGAGATTCCGGAACGTAAAAATATTAGAATTGCTTTTTGAAACTGGATTCCTATCCAGAAGAAGATTGGAGTAATCAAGGCCCATTGTAAAAACCAATTGGTTTGTTTTGAGACAAGATGTTTTGCTGGCCCCATGGCAAAAAGAAAAACAATAAGTGAAATACTTAGGGAAACTATGGGTTTGTAAAAAGGAAATGCTTCTGATTTAGCTTTACCTTCACTTGGTAAATAAGCACTATATCCAGAGTTTGTAACTTCCTTAATGAGTTGCTCGGTCTCAATATCATCTTTAACAGAAAAAGTTCCTGACTCTGTAGCAAAGTTAACTGAAGAGTTTTCAACTCCATCTATCTTTTTTAAGGCTTTTTCGATATTCAGTGCACAGCTGGCACATGTCATTCCATCAATCTTGAGAGTAATATCTTTCATTACTCGGCTGATTCCATTTTACTAATGTTGAATCCTGCTTCTTCTATAGTTTTTTTAACCTCTAAAGGTGTAATTGGGTTTTCAAAATTAACGACAACTGTTTTATTTTCCAAATTCACAAGAGTAGTAATTTCCTCATTTAACTCTACTAATGAGTTCTCAATTTTGGTTTTACAACCACCACACTTCATTCCTTCAACAGTAAAAACGATTCCAGACATTACTTAGCTCCTTGAATTAATTAAACCTCTTATACCCCCGGGGGGTATATAAAGCAAGTTTCTAAGTGTCTGAATTTACTTATTCACATTGAGGAGAAAGTTCCCAAGGAATGGGTTTTTCAATCTCGTATCTAATAGTCGTCCTACAATTCTATCGGGGTCTTTATTACCATTTGAAGGCTTCAAGTAGCTAAGATAAACCACTACTCCATTTTTTCCTTTTAAGATAACTCCTCTACAAATACCTCGTCCAAATCTATTATGCGAAACGGGATGAACCGCTTCGACTTTATCTTTGTAGTGAAAATAAAACCTTTTTGAGTTTTTTACAGAGATCTCAAGCCGAACTGGTTTGACGGGTTTTCCCACTTGAGTTTTACTTGGCATCTGAAGTTTAAAGAAAATTTTAGCTTGTGTTTTTCGCCCCCTTCTAAAAAGTCCTCGAGTTTTAACTTTGTAAAACTCTAATTGATCTCCACTGAGGGGATGGGTAGCCTTCTCCCAAGGTTTTTTTGACCATAATTCTTTTGAAACCGTATAATCCATTCTAGAGTTTAAACTTGCTCCCAACTTATCTTTAAATCCTAAGTGGCCTTGTAAAGACCTTTTAGAATTATAGGCTTGTTCTTTTTGAAATTGTAAATCATCTACTTCAGGCCTCACTTCTGACATAAAGTCTTGATCGATCTCTTCAATTTCTTTTTGTTTTGATTTTGGATCCTTTTGATTCGCAAAGACCTCGTCAAACTCCCTTCTTTTTTCTTCTTGATTCGAATTTGCCCAATCATTTATATTTTTATTCAAATGTAATCCAAGGTCGGCCAGGAAAATTAGCATGACTTTACCTAGTAGTTCATCCGCTTTTAAATATTTTTCTTTTTGATTCTTGAGACTTACGTAATCTTCAATATCTATTGAAGTCATTTTCTTCATTTTCTCTTGATACTTTCTTTCAATCTCTTTAAGCTTTTTCAGTTCTACTTCAGCTAATAGAACTCCATCTCTCTTTTCTGTTACTTTCTCATCTGAGCTGTCGAAAATAAGGTACCCACTAAAGAGACCAATTAACACGAGAGAAATGCAAATTAGAATATTCTTCATTCATAACCTTTGAAGTTTTAACCACTTCTATTGTATAAAAGTTATGACAAGGCATATAGTCAAATTTAGGTAAATTTTATGAAAATACTTGCAATTGAATCTTGGTACGGGGGATCTCACAAACAGTGGCTTGATGACGTTCAGAAGTATTCTTCTCATTCGGTAGAGATTCTAGGTTTGCCAGATCGCAACTGGAAGTGGCGAATGCAAGGTGGAGCTGGAGAGCTATCCAAAAAGTTCAAAGAATGTGACTTCAAACCGGACCTTATACTCTCAAGTAGCATGGTCGACCTTTCTCTTTTTGATGCCCTTTCAAAAACTCAACATATACCAAAAGTTATCTACTTTCATGAAAACCAGTTCGCTTACCCGATAAGTCCTAGGGATACAGACAACCTCCAAAAAACTGATCAACATTATTCTTTCATTAACGTAAAATCAGCTTTGGTTGCAGACAAACTCCTTTTTAACTCTCAATATAACTTGAGTTCGTTTACAGACGGAGTTAATAAACTCAAAGACTATCTACCTGGAGAAAAAAGTTTTTTGGATATAGAGAATATTAAGGAAAAATCTGAAGTTCTCCCTCTTGGATTTAACTTGCCGACTTCAAAGCCGAGTAAAAAAGAGAACAAAGTTCCAATCATCCTTTGGAATCACCGATTTGAGTACGATAAGAATCCCGATGAGTTTTTCAACCTGATGATCGAATTAAAAGAGGAAGGTTTTCCTTTTAAACTCATTATTCTAGGAGAAGGATCTGATAGAGAAACTCTTTGGAAGCAAAGGTTAAGCGACGTTACTATTCATTGGGGGAAAGCTGACTCACGAGAAGATTATCTAAGACTTGTATCGAAAGCTTCAATTCTTCCTGTTACCTCTAATCAAGATTTTTTTGGAATAAGTATTATTGAAGCAATTTCTAAAGGCGTCTTTCCCATTTTACCGAGGAGACTATCCTATCCGGAGTTGATTCCCAAAGAAAGCCATACGGATGTTTTTTATACATCTCACTCTGATTTAAAGGAAAAAATTAAGAGTTATGATCCCACAAAATCGACTATGAATTTAATTGATTTTATTCAACAATTCAGTTGGGACAGTTTAATTTCAAAGTATGATTCAATTTTCAGAGATGTCGTTAAGTAGTGTTTTAGTGTCTATCTTATTATTTTTCAGAAGTGGAAACTTCTTCAAAGCTATTATTCTCGTCGGGATTTTATAGCTACTTAATTTGTCTTTTATCCATCTTCTAAATTCAACTTCATTAAAGTCATCTGTCTCCAAGAATAAAAGAAGGTTATCTTTATCAATACAAGCATATGAGTTGCTTACCCCATTAAACTCAGAAACCTTTTCTTCAATCTCTACTGTTGAAATGCGAAACCCTCTAAATTTTGTAAAGCCTGATTTTCGTCCTTTAAAATAGATCTTCTCATCAATTGATTCAACACTGTCTTCAGTCGAGTAATTGCCTTTGAATTTATTTTCACCAAGGTAACCCCACATTAGCTGATCACCAGATATGAGAAGCTCATCATTAACAATATGAAACTGAGTTCCTTTGAACGGTACCCCAATATCAACTGAACTAGAGTCATCATCGATATTGAGCCATTGACCCGAACAATAAACAGTTGCTTCCGTTGGACCATAAAGGCAGGCAACCTTTGTATTTGGCAATAAGGCCTGAAAGTCATTTAACCAACTTCTATAAAGTAGAGAACCTCCAAACATTGCATATTTTAAATTTAAATCTCGGCCGGCTCCCAACTTCACCAATGTGGGAATGATGTCAGGAACAGCATTAATGGCCTCACATTTTTTTGATTCTATAACTTCAATGAGGGCCGGAATTCCTTGATTTTTACTAAAGTATAATTTTATTTTATTTTTAAAGAATAGAATCCATTCTAATACACTTTGATCAAAGGCCCAGTCAGAGACTCCATAAAGACAGGCTCCCTTCTCAATGACATTTGTAAAATTATCAATATTCTCAGCAAATGACATTAATGCATCTCTTTGAATAACAACACCTTTAGGCCTTCCAGTAGTTCCTGATGTGAATATGACATAGGCTGTATCAATCGGAAGATCAGAACTTTCATTTTTTAAATCAGTAACTTCATCCTCAGTGATGAATAGTCTAGGATTTAATGTTGATATTAGTAAATCTTGCTCTTCTTTAGATGCATCCGGATAGATTGGGCAAAAAGGAATTTCTTTTTCAATAAGAGCGTAAATCAAGGCGAGTGAATGAGGTCCCTTAGCTAGCTTAAAGGCCACAGTTCCCTTCTCAATGTCAGGAAAGAACTCAAGCTTTTTTGCCCATAAGGAAGACATTTCTAAAAAGTCACCAAAGCTAATGTCTTCCCCGCTCGTGTAAATGGCAGAATCATTAATACTTTTACTGGCTAGAAGGCGAAATTCCTCACATAATAATTTCATAAGATTATTTTAGACCTTTTTTACTATTAAACCAGAGTGCGCCGTGCGACATGTCCCATTCACTGAAATAAATTTTTTTATTATTAGTGCCCTTCTGGTTCTCATTTACCTAATTTTTACTCAAAAGATTAAAAT
>JAGSHI010000095.1 GCA_023954635.1 Bacteriovoracaceae bacterium | reverse complement strand
TTCTATATAATTTGGCATAACTTCTCCTAAATGCTGCTTAATATATGTCCCATCTTTTCTTTTTTGATGAACATATAATCTTCATTATGTTTATTTGAATTAAACTCTATAGGTACTCTTTTATTGATATGAATACCGCATTCTTCAATACCACTTAATTTTAACGGATTGTTAGTCATAAGATTTACGGAGAACACTCCTAAACTTGAAAGTATTTCAGCGGCAATTTTATAGTTTCTCAAATCAGGTTTAAAACCTAGCTCTTCATTTGCTGAAACAGTATCAAATCCCTCTTCTTGAAGTTTGTAAGCTTTAATCTTATTCGCCAGGCCAATTCCACGTCCTTCTTGCTTTAGATATACTAGAACACCTGAACCATTTTCACTTATTTCTTTTAATGAAGCATCGAGCTGCTCTCCGCAGTCACATCGTTTCGATCCAAAAACGTCACCTGTTAAGCATTCACTATGAATTCGAACTAGAGAATGATTTTCTCGTTCAGGGTTCCCCATGGTTAAGGCAATATGATCATTTTCGTATAGATGTAGATCAAATTCACCATACTTATTTGGAAATTTTACCTTTTCTATAGTTTTTGTTTTTGATTCTTCTAACCGGTATTCTATTAAGTCTTTAATCGTAATAACTTTAAGATCATAATGTTTAGCAATTTCAAATAGCTCATCAGTGCGGGCCATTGATCCATCTTCCGACATCACTTCGCAAATAATACCCATTGGTTTTCTACCAGCTAACTTAGCTAAATCCACAGCCGCTTCAGTGTGCCCCGGCCTCTCAAGGACTCCATTTGGTTTAGCAATCAATGGAAAAATATGACCTGGCCTAAGAAAAGTATTAGCTCCATAAGAAGGATCTACCATTTCTTCGATTGTTTTTGAGCGATCAAAGGCAGATATCCCTGTTCCAGAATTTTTACTATCTATACTCACTGTAAAAGCTGTTTCATGACACGAGTTATTTTGATTAACCATTAGTGGCAAATCCAATCTGACCGCATCCTCTGTTGTTAAGGGGGTACAAATTAAACCTCTTCCAACACGAGCCATAAAGTTGATCATTTCTGGTGTAACTAAGTCGGCTGCAGCAACAAAGTCGCCCTCGTTCTCTCTATCTTCATCATCCAGAACAATTACTACTTTTCCCAATGAGATATCTTTAATAGCATCTTCAATTTTGTTAAATTTATTCATTTAAAAACCTGCTTCTTTTAAAGACTCTAAACTGATTGATTTACTTCTATGTTTTAATAAGTTCTCAATATATTTTGCGAGGATATCCACTTCTAGATTTACTTTGCTTCCAACTTTCTTAGAATGAAATACTGTATTTTCCCAAGTATGTGGAATTAAAGAGACCGCAAACTTAGAATATTCTGGATTCACTTCAGCAATTGTTAAACTTACTCCATCAACAGATATAGAACCTTCTTGAACTAAGTAAGGCTTCATCTCTTCAGGTAGATTTATCCATGTATAATAATTGTCGCCATTACTAACAACTTCTGAAATTTCACTAACACCATTCACGTGACCCATAACAAAGTGACCGCCAAGTTGATCTGAGGCTGTCAGTGATGTTTCTAAGTTAACCTTATCTCCGATTTGGAAATCACTAAAGTTTGTTTTCTCAAGGGTTACACCCACCGCCTGAAATTTCACTTGCGTGCCAGTTTTTTCTATAACTGTTTGGCAAACGCCGTTAACACAAACTGAGTCGTCTATATTGGCCTTATCTGCCAAAGACTTTAAGTCGATTGTAATCAACTTTCCCTCTTCATTTGGTTGAATATTTAGGATCGTTCCTATTTCTTTTACTATTCCTGTAAACATTTTTTCCTCAACTCTATCATCAAGTTTCCATCTATAACCTGTGAATTATTAATTTCAAGGAGAAGTGATTCAGAGATTTTTTTGTTATCACTATAGTATATTCCTTCACCATTCCCAAGTAACAACGGTGCTTGAAAAACTGTGATTTTATTAAATAAACCTTTATCTAAAAAGGAACTTAAAACCTTACTTCCACCTTCTACGAGAATCGATTGGACTCCTCGTTTTTTCAATTCTTTCAATGACATTTCAAGATCACTAATTTCTATCAACTGACCCTTCTTTATAATCTCTTGTTTTAATTCCCCAATATTTGAAATATGAGAAGTAGATAAAAATATATTTTTTTCTAAATTCTCTCTAAAGAGATAGCTATCCCAATTAAACTTATTAGGGTCGCCTATTATAATTCTGAAGGGAAGTTTTCCCTTAGAGTCTATTCCCATTCGTATACTTAATGAGGGGTTATCATTATTTAAAGTTCTTCTTCCAATTAAAATAGCATCATATGAAAGCCTATAATCATGAGAAATTTTTCTACAGTTCTCGTTACTAATCCATTTACTATCACCATCGATTGATTGAATTTTTCCATCTAAGGTTTGTGCCGCTTTTAAATGAATAAAAGGAAGCTCATTTAAAATGCTATGGAAAAAAACCTCATTGAGTTTCTCGCCTTCATCTTTAAGGACTCCAACTTCGACCTCAACCCCAGAATCCAAGAGTAATTGAATACCTTTTCCCGCCACGTTAGGATTTGGATCCTTATTTGCGATAACAACTCTTTTAAATCCGGCTTTTACTACCTCTGGGGCACACGGTGGTGTTAATTTATTTGTATGGATACAAGGCTCTAAATTACAATAAAGGGTGGAGTCTTTAGTACTCTCAAGACAATTATTAATAGCTTCTATCTCTGCATGAGGGTTTCCACTTTTACTATGAAAGCCCGAACCTATTACTTTACCTGCCTTAACAATTACAGCACCAACAAGAGGATTAGGAGAAACCTGACCCTTTGCTTTAATAGCTTGCTCAAAGGCAAGCCTCATAAATTTAATATCCGTGTCGCTATGCATAATAAAATATTCCTAACTTTATCAGATATCTTTTAAATTCTTTAAATTCAAGAAAATTGGGCCCTGTGCTAAAAATGGCCAGTAAGTCACCAGTGTCATATTGATAAATTGTAAATATTTCTAAGTTGTTATTTTTTCACTAATAATGAAATGATGAGTCATGGTTGTTATTTTGCATGAATAACTCAATTATTTTAAAAAAACATATAGAGAGGGGAAAACCATGGTCAAATTGATTCCAGCATTAATGCTGTTAGCCTGCTTCTCGGTTCAAGCCGAAAGTAGCAAAACTGTTCTTTACGAAGGGCAGCAATTCGAAGCTTTAGAGCTTAAAAATAAGAAAATTGAGACTCGTTACAGAGAAGAAGAGGTTGATGACACTTGCACTCGTCAGATCCCTTATACTGTTAATGAGTGTGGTTACGAAACAAGATATAGACGGGAGTGTAGAACGGTTCCAGGGTATCAAGACTGCCGTACTGTTCAGGACAGAACATGCCGAAATGTAACGAGATACAGAAGTGAATGTACGAATGTCGGTGGCGGAAGAGACTGTCGTACCGTTCCCGGAAGAAGACAATGTAGAACCTTACCAGACGGTACTCAAAGGTGCCGCCAGTTACCTTCACATAGAGTTTGTACAGACAAGCCACCAAGAAGAGTCTGTAGAGATGTTCCATATACAGACAGAGTTTGTACTTCTACTCCAAGAAGACAATGCGACTGGGTACCCAGTAGACAAGTATGTGAAGACATTCCATACCAGGAACATGTTTGTAGAGATGTTACTAGATATAGAACTGAAGAGTATGCATGTAGAAGAACTATTCAGGTTCCTTACGAAGTAGTGGCAAAGATTTTTGATGGAAAAATTGATATTCAGTTTAGAGAGTCAAATCTAGGTTCTTCAAAAGCTAACCTAAATTTTAACTTAGATTCAGAAGGTAAGGTTTCTCTTAAAGTTCAAGACTTGTCAGAAAACCCGGCCCTCATCCTAGGTAAGAAAAAGGTTGAAGCTGACGACCAAGGTGACACTTTGGCCATCAACGCCCTTTATAAGATTAATTTCCTAGATATGAATAAGATCCTAGCTCCTATTAAAAAACAAATTGGAAGCTTCTATCTTAATGAAACATATCTATCTTTTGTGATGGGTAAAGTATTAAAACCTGAAGGAATTAAGGTTTCTGTTAAGATTGTTAGAAAAGATAAAACGATTCTTTCTAAAGTTCTTAAACCAACTGAGTATAAGCTAAGAGATTATGAAGGTGATACTAAACTAAGCCTTGATCTAAATCAGTACGATATTGACCTTAGAAGAAGAGAGCATTTGGTTACTGTAGATGTTGAGATGGTATTCAACGACTTGATTCTCAACAATCCAAGTCCGATGCTTAAGAATACTAGGACAGTTAAAATTAAGGCCGTTAAAGATTAGGCAAAAAAAGGCCTCAGATAAAACTGAGGCCTTCCTTATATCTTCTGATCTGAAGAAAAAATTAGATTAGGTAAACAGAAATCAGTGTGAAAATTACAAGTGATTCCATAAGAGCTAGACCAAGAATCATTGGTACAAATAGCTTATCAGCTGCTGATGGGTTACGAGCCATACCTTCAAGAGCTACAGAAGCAGCGTTTGATTGAGCACGTGTACCACCAAAGGCAGCAATAGCAACAGCTAGAAAATAGAATGCCGCTTTTGTGTATTCGTTAAAGAAAGCACCACCGTCTTGAGCCATAGCAGCTGAAGAAAAAAGTGCAACACTAAGTACAAGTAATAATTTTTTCATTTGAACTCCTTAAAGTTGTTAATGTGCATGCTCTTCATCATGATCGTGATGTGTAGCAAGCGAGATATAAACCATTGATAAAACTGTAAATACATAAGCTTGAATAAAACTAACCAATATTCCAAGAATCATAAAAATGATTGGAATAACTAGTGGAGCTAACCCAGAGAAGATAGAAAGAACTAAATGATCTCCCATCATATTTGATCTCAAACGTAGGGCCAGCGAAAGTGGTCTAATAAAGTTTGAAATTATCTCAATTGGAAAAATCAAAATCGCTAAATACCAAAGAGGACCAGCAAAGTGTTTCAGATAATTAATCACACCTTGCTCCTTCATTCCTTTAACGTTGTAGTAAAGAAAAGAAAAAACACCTAGAGCAAGAGTAGTTGATAAATGCTCTGTTGGAGGTAGAAACCCAGGAATTAACCCAATCAGATTACAGATTAAAATAACAAGAAAGGTTGTAGCAATAAAACTAAAATACTTATGAGCTTCATCTTCACCTAAGATAGCTTTACACTGTCCATAGATAAAATTCCCATAAAGCTCTGAGATATTTCTGAAGGTTATTCCCTTATCTGGAATTACCACATTAGAAACTTTCGCTATCTTTGAGCGATAAATAAATCCACCCAAGATTAATAAAAATGAAACAAAGATCATCGTTGCTACGTGCTCTGCCATTGGAAGATGTAATGAACTAATCCAAGTAAAGGCACCGCTAGCGGCTTGAGCTGATGATGAAGTTAGAAGAAGCGATAACGCTAATAGTTTTTTCATATAAAACCCGTTTTTTAGTTCGAACGCTTGAAAGAGACGCCGAGCACAAAAATCTGAATTACGTAGTTAAGTAACGGAATTATTATCCTTTTTCCCGTAAAATGTACACCAATAGTTAAGGCCAGAAAGAGTACTAGCATCTTTGCTAAAAAAACTAACGCTAGTCTTAATTTAGAGTAATCCACTGGCTCAGTAGCTGTTCCAATCTCCACGATCTTATTAATGACGCTTAACAGAAGAAATAGATTTATTAGAGTAGCTAAATAAACCCCTAAAATAACAAGTGTCTCTGTTTGAGACTGGGAAAATAGTAGGAGTGCTAGAGTAGTGATTAAACTAACAGGTATAAATATTTTTAAATTAATTCTTTTTCTTAATGGCATATCGAACCATTAAATAGAACGTATTAAAAATTACGGCAAGAAAAAGAATTAAACCTACCGGTTTTGACACATAGCCCTCAGAAACTGAGTAATGCATTAACCACCCAAGAAAAAATATTAAACTAGGAAGACTGAGAGAGAGGCCTAGTATTTTTAACAATGATTTATTCTTTGTGGGAATTTTCATTTAGCGCTTTCTTGCTATTCTTCGTGAGTAAATGCTTTTAAGTCTATTTTGAACAACTTGGGTATTTGGATACTTCCCTAAAATTGAATAGTACAAATCGTAGGCAGTTTTTAGCTCTTCTTTAGATTCATATATGTTCGCCATCAAAAATTTAGCTTGGACTACCAAATCTTTTTTAGATTCTCTTTTAATAAATTCTTTTAAATAAACCAGCGATCTATTCCATTGTTTTCTATGAAAATTTATTAGTCCCAAATAATAAAACGAGCTTATGAAGTATTTATGGCTGGATTTTCTTTGTATGTCTTCAAACAGTCCAACTGAGTTATTAATATCCCCTTTTTTAAATGCAGAAACTGCCATTCGAAATTGATAGAAGTCGAAATTCCCAAGTTTCGGAGTAAATTCTGAAAGGTTTTTATAGGATTGAAATGATTTTTTAAAATCTTTTGAGAAGCTATAAGCGATTTCGCCGATTCTTTCTTCTGATTTCACTAGGAAGAGAGGGTCTTCAGTTAGTTCTTTAACCTTAGTAAAATAACCAATGGCTTCCTTGTTTTTACCAAGGTTAGTGCTATAAATTTCCCCGAGTTGATAATAAATTTTAACTTTTAATTCATTACCAGGGTTCTTTTTTAAAATTTCTTTGTATTTAGCTATAGATTTTTCATAGTTTTGAATTAATAAAAACTCTTGAGCCTCAACAATTTCTTTATTTATTGTGGGTGTAAAATCTAGGGATCCCATAAAAAGGATCCCTAGCCCTAGTGCGATACTAATCAGCAGGAGTTTCATCTACCTCATCCGGGTCGATAATTTTTTCTACAGCAACTACTTTCTCTCCAGACTTAAGTTTAATAATACGAACACCTTGAGTTGCTCGGCCCATTAAAGAAATCCCAGAAATCTTAGTACGAATAACTTGTCCCTTATCAGTAATGATCATCAGATCATCTTTATCAGAAACTGGTTTAATATCCGTAATTTCGCCATTTTTGTCTGTTAAGCGCATAGCGAGAATACCTTTCCCACCTCTCGTTTGTTTACGGTATTGGGAAGAACTAGTTCTTTTCCCGTATCCATTTTCAGTGATTGAAAGAATTTCAACATTATCATCGATAATTTCCATACCGATAACTCTTTCACCCTCTCCAATATTTATACCTTTAACACCTTGAGATACCCGACCCATAGATCGACAATCAGTTTCGGCAAAACGAATTATCTTTCCACCGTTAGTACAAAGGAGAACATCTTTTTCACCATTGGTTACTTTAACACCAAGTAATGAATCACCATCAACTATCTTAATTGCTTTTAAGCCACTTTGCTTAATCTTCTTGTAGTCAGTTAGATCTGACTTCTTAACAATACCGCCTTCTGTTGCGAACATTAAATACTTACCTTCAAGTTCATCATCAGCAGGTATCATTAAAATTTCTTTAATTTTTTCACCAGAAGGAATCTGTATTAAGTTAGCAACGTTTCGGCCTTTATTAGTTCTTGTTCCTTCAGGAATATCGTAAACCTTTTTAGAAAAGACTGTTCCTCTACTAGTAAAGAAAAGAAGTGTTGCATGAGTATTGGCGGTAAAGATTGAAGTAAAGAAGTCTTCATCATTTCCGCCAGCACCCTTAACACCCGTACCACCACGCTTTTGAGTTTTATAAGTGTCTATGGCCATTCGCTTAATATAACCCTTATGAGTTACAGTAACGATAACTTCTTCTTTTTTAACTAAGTCTTCAATTTGAATTTCATCAGCAGCGGCAACTATTTGAGTTTTTCTCTCGTCCCCATATGCTTCAAGTATTTCTTGAAATTCGTCTTTAATAATACCTTTGATTAAATCTTCAGAGTCTAGAATTTCTTGTAAACGAGAAATTTCTTTCATGATGTCATCGTAATCTTTAACAATCTTATCTCTTTCAAGACCGGTTAATCTCTGAAGACGCATGTCCAAAATAGCTTGAGCTTGAATCTGAGACAATTTGTAATTGCTCATTAAAGAAGTTCTAGCTTGCTGTGGACCTTCTGATTTCTTAATTAACTCGACTATGGCATCAATATTTTCTACGGCCGTTTTTAAACCTTCTAAAATATGGGCCTTTTCTTTTGCTTTTCTAAGTTCGTAAACAGTTCTACGAATAACAACTTCACGTCTATGATCAATAAAGGCTTCAAGTTGCTCTTTAAGGTCCATTACCTTTGGTGAACTATTTCTGATTGATAGAAAAATGATACCGAATGAAGTTTGAAGCTGTGTTTGCTTATAAAGTCTATTCAGGATTACTGTCGCGATTTCACCCTTCTTAAGATCAATAGCTACTCTAATACCTAGATGATTGGACTCATCTCTAATATCAGAAATACCCGTGAGAGCTTTAGAGTTAACAAGATCAGCTACTTTTTCGATTAGCTTTGCTTTATTAACTTGGTATGGAAGTTCAGAAATAACAATTCTTTCTCTGTCTCTTCCAAATTCTTCTACTTCAGTTTTGGCACGTATTTGAATTACGCCGCGACCTTTCTTGTAGGCGGACTTAATTCCCTCTGTTCCATGAATAAATCCAGCTGTTGGAAAGTCAGGTCCAGAAACAACCTTCATTAAATCGTCGATACTAGTTGATCTATCATCAATCAACAGCAAGAGCGCATTCATAACTTCAGTTAAGTTATGCGGGGGGATATTAGTGGCCATACCAACAGCAATACCGGCAGAACCATTAATTAATAAGTTTGGTACACGAGTAGGCAGAACTTTTGGCTCTTTTAAAGATTCGTCAAAGTTTGGCTGCCAATCTACAGTTTCTTTATCAAGATCTTTCATCATCTCTTCTGAAAGTTTCCTCATTCGAATTTCTGTATATCTCATAGCCGCGGCACTATCACCGTCAATTGAACCAAAGTTTCCTTGACCGTCGACAAGTGGATATCTCATTGAAAAATCTTGAGCTAGCCGAACAATAGTTCCATAAACAGCAGAGTCACCATGTGGGTGATATTTACCAATTACTTCACCGACAATTCTGGCTGACTTTAAATATGGTTTATTATGATAGTTACCATTAGCGTGCATAGCAAAGAGAGCTCTTCTATGAACTGGTTTCATTCCATCCCTAACATCAGGTAGGGCACGTCCAATAATTACAGACATGGCGTAATCAAGATAACAGTTACGCATTTCATCTTGAATCGCTACAGGTTCAATATTTCCGTGATCGATTGGAGTATTATCGTCAGCCATTTATTCTTCCTTAAACGTCTAAGTTTCTAACATTAAGAGCATTCTTCTCAACAAATTCACGTCTTGGTTCTACCTGATCTCCCATAAGAATAGAGAAAACTTGATCAGCTTCAATCGTGTCTTCAATAGTCACTTGTAAAAGAGTTCTGTTTTCTCGAGACATAGTTGTATCAAGTAGTTGCTCTGGATTCATTTCACCTAGACCCTTATATCGCTGGATATAGGCACCTTGTCTTCCATCTTGGATAACAAATTTGGCGAATTCATCAATGTTCTCAAATTCTTGTTTTTCAACTTTATCTTTTTCAAGACTAAATTTTGCTTCAAAATATTTTTTTATTCCATCAAAGTTATTTTGAAGATCTGCATACTCAGCTGAAGAGAAGAAGTAGTTCGTAAGTTTAAATTTTTTCGTTCTTGCGGCTGTTTTAACCGTCACTCGAATCATCTTACACTTATGCTCAACATCGTCTTCTACATCAAAAGAATAAGCTCTCAATGTTTCAGCCTCTAATTTTTTAAAATGATCACCTAAATCAGAAAGCTCTTTATTTAATTTCGCTTCATCTTTAAGGGTGTCTGCACTTATATTCGAGTTTTCAATAATTCTTCTGAGTAAATGAAGATCGAAATGAACATCATAAGAACTTAAGATATTATTGTAAGTCGTATATCTATTAACGATAGTCTTTGCTGTCTCTTCATCAATGGAATCACCATCAACCGTAATTTTCGCACCAGCAAGAGAGTTAGTTACTAAGAAAGCTTCCAACTCTTTGTCATCTTTTAAGTACTTCTCTGTTTTTCCTTTCTTGTATTTATAAAGAGGAGGTTGAGCAATATAGACATAACCTTGTTCGATAAGATCAGGGAACTGTCTGTAAAATAAGGTTAGGAGGAGGGTACGAATATGCGACCCATCCACGTCCGCATCGGTCATGATAATAACTTTATGATAACGAAGTTTAGAAATATCAAAATTGGCTTTACCGATACTCGTACCTAGAGCCTGAGTAAGCATTTTGATTTCATTATTCGCTAACATTTTATCATAACGAGCTTTTTCTACGTTTAAAACCTTACCTCTTAATGGAAGAATGGCTTGAGTTTTTCTGTCTCGACCCTGCTTGGCAGAACCACCGGCCGAGTCACCTTCCACAATATAGATTTCACATTTTGCCGGGTCTTTCTCTTGGCAGTCAGCCATTTTCCCAGGAAGACCACCACTATCGAGAACAGACTTACGTCTAGTAAGTTCACGTGCTCTACGAGCAGCTTCTCTAGCAGCGGCAGCATCAACTGATTTTCTAATAATGACTTTAGCCGTATCTGGGTTTTCTTCTAAATAAGTTTTTAACCCATCCCCAACGAGAGAATTAACAATACCTTCAACTTCGGAGTTACCAAGTTTTGATTTAGTTTGTCCTTCAAATTGAAGTTCTGGAAGTTTAACCGAAATAATGGCCGTCAGACCTTCTCTCATGTCATCGCCAGTTAAGTTTGTTTTTAAATTTTTCGTAAGCCCACTTTCTTTTGCCCAAGAGTTTAACTGACGGGTAATAGCTGTCTTAAAACCGGACACGTGGGTTCCACCCTCAGGGGTAGAAATAGCATTAGCATAACCAGAAAGAACTTCGTTGTAAGAATCAGTCCACTGCATGGCGATTTCTACTTCGTAATCTTCCTTTGATTGAAAAATATAAATTGGTTTTTTATGAATTGGATTTTTCGATCTATTTAAATATTGAACAAATTCAACTAATCCACCCTCATAATGAAAAGTGTCTTTTTTATCATCAGCACGCTCGTCTTTTAAAGTAATCTTTAGACCTTTATTTAAAAAGGCCATCTCTCTAAAACGGTTAGATAAAGTATCATATTTAAATTCGTGTACTTCAAATATTTCATTATCAGGCTTGAAAGTAACAGCTGTTCCTGAATCTTTCATATTTTCTAAAGTGCCTGTTTCTTTTAGCGGCGCTTTTGGAACCCCATGCTCAAAAGTAACTTCGTAAATTTTACCTTCTTTTTTAATTTCAAGTTTTACGTATTTTGAAAGTGCATTCACAACTGCAGCACCAACACCGTGTAGACCACCTGAAACTTTATAAGCAGATCCTTCTTCGTTAAATTTTCCACCGGCATGAAGTTTTGTATAAACAAGCTCAGCTGCAGAAACACCCTCAGTTGGATGTATACCTACTGGAATCCCTCTACCATCATCAACAACAGTGACAGAGTTATCCACGTGGATAATTACTTTAATTTCAGTACAATATCCGGCCAACGCTTCATCGACTGCATTATCTACAATTTCATAGACGCAATGATGAAGTCCCTTATTAGAAGTATCACCGATATACATACCGGGACGCTTTCTAACAGCTTCTAAACCTTCTAAAACTTTAATTTGGTCAGCTTCATATTTTTCGCCAACCTTCGAAATCGATTCTTGATTTTCCAAAAGAACTCCCATAAGTCCGTTAGTAATTCTTTTGCTAGAGGATTATGAAATCCTACCTGATTCCACATAAATCTTCTTGGCATTTTGAATTTGTTCCAAT
>JAGSHI010000166.1 GCA_023954635.1 Bacteriovoracaceae bacterium | reverse complement strand
TCTTCTTGGCAACTTTTTTAGCTACTTTCTTCTTGGCAACTTTTTTAGCTACTTTTTTCTTGGCCACTTTTTTAGAGGCAGAACTCTTTGAGCTTGAGCTACTTTTTTTCGTACTTGTGCTCTTCTCATCAAGTAAGAGGTCTTTTCTTGGACTTGAGTCCTTACCAAAACAGACTTCCAACATAGCTTCAGCTGATTTTTTATCTTCAATAGTGATTTTTGTATAACTGTCGCGGCTCATCACATGTTTCCACGCATCGGGGCTCATTTCACCGAGACCTTTATTTCTATGAATCGCCTTTATCTTGGTTTTTTTCTTTTTCAAGTCTTCTAATTGTCCTGGTGTTTCCAAAAACACAACACCTGAGTCTGTTTCAACTTCAAATAATGGTGCTTTTGCAATTTGAATTGATCCTTGCTCAAACAACTCAGGCCAAAAGCTGTAAAAGAAGTTCGTTAAAAGTGTATTAATATGACCACCATCAACGTCTGAGTCAGCAAGAAAGACGATATTTGAATAACGTAGGTTATCCCAATCAACTTCTTGACCTAAGGTCAGCCCAATTGAGGCCATAATATCTAAAAATTCTTGATTTCCTAGAACGTCTTTAATTTGTGCTTGCGCAACATTCATAGGCTTACCTTTCAAGGCAATTCCACCTTGATAAAGTTTGTTACGCGCCGATCGAAGTCCACCAATCGCTGAGTCACCTTCGCAGATAAACAAAGTACACTGGCTTCTATCTTTTCTTTCATTAGCATCTAAAAGCTTTTCTACTCTTTGCTTTTTAGCTCTACGACCCTTTTTAGATGCATCTTTCAACATCTGAAATTTATGACGACTTTTAGCTCTATCCATAACGAGTTCTAAATAGTCTTTATTCTTTCTCATAAACTTTTCTAGGTATTTCTTCATGAAAGACTCTATTCCCTTTTCTAAATGGGAATCTCTAACGAGTTTTCTTTTTGTTTGGGACTCAAACCTAGGATTAGGCATGGTAATCCCAGTAATAAAAGTCATTCCAGTAAGAACATCATTATCTACAATAGAGAGTTTCTCTTTTTTCGTAGCTCTCTCTAACTTATCCTTTACTGCATTAACAAAAATTCTTCTTATTCTATCTTGATGAAATCCACCATCAAAAGTAGGTGTAGAGTTAACGAAAGAAATGAATCGCTCTCTGTCATCACTTTGTTGATCTAGTGTCATAGATAAGTGCATATCAATTCGACCTTTAACCTTCTTTCCTTTGGTATTAGTCGTTTCATAGACATACTTATCATCACCAATTAATTGGGCAGACTCTTCATCAATTCTTCTCGCGAGCTCGAATAGTCCTTTCTCATAGTAATATTTTTCTTTATTAAAATAGAAAGTAAGCCCCGGATTGTTATATGTAAGGTCGATAATTCTTTTTCTCAAAAGGTCTTCATCGATAATATTATTTTTATAGACTTCCTTAGAGAGCACTAATTCTACTCTAACTCCAGAGTGTCCTTTAAAAGTTTTTGCTTTAGATTTTGTGGTTTTTAATGCCCCATCTTTAAAAGTCCATGTTTGTTCTTTTTTGGCATTAAAATGTCGAATTCGTACTTTAAAAAGGTCGGAAGTTAAACAAGTTGCAGCGGCCCCTAGACCGTTTTGCCCTAAAGTTCTGAAGAGAAAACCCTTTTCATCTGTTTCTTCATCTTTAAACTTAGATCCTGTTCTAAATTCAGAATAAACTTGACCGGCCTTCTTGATAGGAAAACCAATTCCATTATCTTCAACAGCAACAGTCTTTTTATCATCTGATAATTCACAATGAATCTCTGTAACGTGACCTCGATAGAATTCATCAATACAGTTATCAAGAATTTCTTCGATCGCTTTTGATTTTGCTTGATGGAATTCTACTGTTTTAAACTCTAAAGAGTGTTCGCCATAGATATATGTTTCTAAATCTTCAGTATGATTTGATCCAAATACTAGAGTAATACGATTACGGCAATGCCACCTCTGATCCTTACTTTCGATCTGAGCATCTTTGGTTTTTCCTCGTCGTTTTACCTGCTGAATGGCCATCTGTGCATTTCCCTTGGAGTTTCATTTTGTGATAGATTCAATATGCGACAATTTTCAGGTTAAAGGGCCTAAACGGCCGTGAAAAGGCATGCTGCACAAAATAATGATAAGAATCCCATTAATATTAGTTGTTTATATATTAGGATCATATAGTGCTCCCGCCTTTGCTGATGCGCTAGATGCTCTTTCAGTAAAGAGTTCGGTAAAAAAGTCAGTTCGAAAGGGTGATGTTTACGCAAACTCCCATGTAGAAAGCTTTGAAGAAAACTCAAAGAAAAAACAAAGCCTCGAGTTTGAAATTTTAGGGCTACATTCAAAAAGCTGTCGTTTTGCTCTGCGAAAACTCTCACATTATGAAAATTACGATAAGCACTTAGATTTCATTAAAAAGAGCCAATATAACGAAAAGAGGAAGCGCGTTAGATTCTATATGAAATCTGCTCTACTCCCATTTGATATGGTTTTAGATTTTATTCTTCCTAGAATCAGCCAACCGGGTAGTTATCCTTTCATGTTTGATAAAGGATTCTTAAAGGGACTTACTGGAACTATCAATATTTATAAAAATGGCAAAAATTGTTTGTTTCACACTAAGGCCAGTTGGAAAGGGCCTGATTCTGGTATAAATGACACAATTTTCGAAATCTTTTCATCCACATTATCTAAGATTAGTATGGAAAACCTAATTAGGATTTCAAGAACTTACTAGCTTCCTGCGATGCATATGACATTCTAGTCACTATGCCCTATAAAATTTTAACCAGCTTTGGAGGATTTCTTTGAAAGTACTTAGAGTTAATGCGATTGATACATACCCTATCAGGCAACAAATGCTAAGAACGGATAGTCCTATTGAAAGGTGTAAGTTCACTGGAGATGAAGAAGATCAAACATTTCATCTTGGTGCATTTATGGATAGTAAGCTGGTAAGTGTTGCTTCATTTTATTTCGAAAAACATCCAGAATTAGACGAACCTTTTCAGTTTAGACTTAGAGGCATGGCCACTCTTCCAGAGTACCAAGGAAAAGGATTATCTACAGAACTGCTAAATATGGCCTTCCCGATTATTAAGCAGAACTTTTGTCATTTAGTATGGTGTAACGCCAGAGTTTCAGCCGTCGAATTCTACCAGAAAGTCGGTTTTGAAAAAGTTGGTGAAGAGTTTGATATTCCAGGAATTGGACCTCACCTACTTATGTATAAAAATATTGGGTAGTTACTCTATTAGATTTTTTTTATAGTTCAAACAAAACTTCTTATTAGTAATTTTATCAATGAACTTTTTTTGATCTTTTTCACAGTCCACAACTTCTTTATACTTTTTTAAAGGAGCACACTTTAAAACGGTGTCATTACTTCTAAAACTTTCATCTCTTTCTTTTCGGCATCTCTTGGAACTATTTTTACTCACACAAGCAAAATGTCTCTTTCTACAATCATAGATAAGATATTCACCTCTTCGCCATTTTAAACTTAATCTATACTCTTGTTGCTTCTCATACATCTCTCTTTCATCTTTTGACTCTTCAACTATAGGAGCAGGCTTATCAATATCGGTTTGAGCGTATAGAGGAATCGTAAATAGAACGGCAAATAAGAAATGTGTCATACTTAATATTATAATCAGTATATTTTTTTTTACCAGAGAGGATTATAGTCTTGCCCATTATCTTTGACGACATTTTCGATAAGACCAGATAAAGTCTCTTTTCGAGATTCCATCTGTCTGTCAGTCAATGAGTCAGTTAGTAATGGCTTTAGTATATTTGTACTAAATTGATTAATGATATTAGCGCCACCGCTTCTACTACGTAGAGTACTCCATCTAAAGTCTCTACTTTCAACTCTACCAATCAACATACCAAATCCTGCTCCCCATCCACTCTGAGCATTATTCAATTCAACTTGAGCGATTGGGGCGAGAACAGTCTCAGCAAAACCACCTAGTTTAGTATCTGAAGCAAGGTGAACTTTCACTTTATTCATTACAGAGTTTGGAATCCCCTGAGAAGATTCAATTTCGCCTTTAATAAGTTTTTTAATGTAATCATTTTTAATACTGTCTAGAATTGCTCTTGCCTTTGGGTCTGTACTTGAGAAAATTCTGTTTATCATGGCCTTAGATGAAAGTTTCTTTGCAACCCTATCCCTTTGTCCACGATTAGGTATAAATGCTCTAAGAGCTTTTTCTGCTGTGACCTTCACCTCTTTGGAAATCACGGCCCTAATGATATCATCCATTAGCTCCGATTTCATCGTGATGTCTATGATTTCATCCATATCCATCACACCACCATTATTTCTAACTTTATCTTTGAGCCTTGCTAATAATAGTTTCAAGTTAGTTCTTGATTTAGCAGAGTCATATTTCCCAACTAATTTAATATAATCAACAATAGTCGGAAGTAGATCTTTCAATACATCTATCGTTGATTTATCCGGTGCTCCTCCAGGAGGTGGTGTTGTGTTATTTTGAGCGGAACTTCTCCTCTCTCTAGCAGCATTATTTGTAATTCTTACGTGACCGTCTGATGGACCTGGCATTTTTAGTATTTCAGTAAATCCATCCACAAGTAATGTGATATTTTCTTTGTCGCTTTCATTTAAACCAAATCTTGGATTAGAGGCCAGACCTTCTTTAAATTCATTTAAGACATTTCCTGCCAAATCATCAAATACACAATGCTTAACTTGTGAAGTAATCCAAGTTACATCAACTTTAGGAAATGGTTTACCTGTACTTTCTTTAAGTTTACTTGAGAGAATCACAGATTCAGTTATAAACTTCTCTTCTGTTAATCCAGATGACCTTTGAGACAAGCTTACAAGTTCTGCATTATTTGGATCAAATTTCTTCATTGATTCAATTGCATTTGCTTTCATTCCACCTAAGCATTTATTAAAGGAGGTCATTGTATTAGAATTTTGTCTAATTAAATTTCCGGCCATGTTTCGACCATGTTCAATTGTTTTTCTAACAAAGCCTAGGGCATTATTAGCTAGACAAGCTTCTAATTTGTATGAATAAGATTTAGAGTCAGAATATAGATCGATTGCATTAGAACATATGTTCAGTTCAGCTAACTTGCCATTAATAATCTCAGTTCTCTTTGGACTATTTAGGTCTACAAAATTGAGTCCTTCCTCATATTGAAATTTCAGTACTCCCTTTGAAGAATCTAATCTAAAGATATTTAAACATCTATTATGAGCTTTTTTGGCATCAAAAGCTTCGCCACTTTCAAGCTGAATACCTTCTTCTCCATGAATAACTTTTTTATTTTTTTGCTTGGCCTTATCTATACAACTTGAAAATGTACCAATTGCACTAGCCGATATTTGATCTCTTCTTTGTTTAATAACATAAGCTTTTGTTGGAGATGTACCAGGCTCAATAGACATGACCTGTGATAACGTCTTTGGAAGTACACTTGATGCAATTTTCTTTGTTGCATCTGCAGTTAGGTCACTTACAAGTAAATTTAAAGCAATTGAAGCTTGATCAGAATCTTCCATCCTAGAGATGGCATGTACCTTTCTCTTAAATTCACTATTTAAAATATTTCCTTTTAAAGACTTCAGCTCTGCTTCTGTAAAGAGGTCTTTGAGTAAAGGCTCTTTTAATTCTTTTGAAATCCTTTTGTCGACAACCCAACTGATACTGTCTTTTTTAAGATCCTGAGTACATGTTGTAAGTTTACCTTCAACAAGTTCGGGTTGATTGACATCTATATTATTTAAGCAGTTATTTAATCTTCCTTTCGCATATTGTTCAAATTGGTCTGCATCAACAGAGCTCTCTAAAATTTTATCTTTAACCATTTTTTGTTTTTCAAAACCAAGAACTCTAGATGCAACTATCCGAGTTGCATCAATTGTGAATTTAGACATGGCCTTTTTAGATGCATTCGGATCTTCGCTTTGAGAGGCCAGTATTAGTTTATTTTTTAAACTATTTTCACCTTCATTAATTAATTTATCAATTTGAGGTTTCAATTCTAACTTAACTGCAGCTAACTCATCAGGTTTCATACCTGAGAATTGCTCGTCAATCTTATCGTTGATAACCATTTCAATGACCATCACAGTTCCACGAACCTTGTACTCTGATGCCTTAGTTTTAAATTGTTCGAGACTGTGAACTTTTTGTTCTTCAATAAATTTACGAAGATCATTGATTAAGGCATCTGCATATTTATCCTTATTATCACCCTCTATACCCGACTCAGTTAGCGTGGCCAACATAATGGGCTTTAAAAGAAGTTTTTTAAAGTCTTCATCTTCTTTTATGAGTTTCATTCCACACTTGTTGGTAATTGGCTCAATAGAGTCTCCAACAGATGAAATCGTGTTAAATGATTCAATTTCGACTTTAAAACATTCCTGGATTTTAGAAGATAATAATAATAAGTTCTCATCTGAAAGGTTTATATCACCAAAATCTGCTTTCATTTCAGTAATAGCAACTCCCAACATGTCTTTTGCCAAATGTACACTTGACCATACAATAGTTTCTTTTAAGCAGGCTGCATTCTTCCTTTCTGATTCTTCTTCTAACTTCTTTTCATATTTAAGTTTTTCTTCCTGTCGTCTTTGTGGAGGATAAGTTTCATAATATGGTTTTGATGAAAACCTTCTATCAAATTTGCTTTTCACATCGACCTGATGAGATTTATAGCAACTAATAAAACTAGGAACAGGATCGGCCTCCTCAATAAGCTTGTCCCATTTTTCTGCTCCTAACTTATCTTTGATAAGAGCAAAAGATGCCCTCTCAACAGTTAAAGAAGTAATCAACTCCTTGCATCTTAAGGGGTCAAAAGTTGGAAC
>JAGSHI010000127.1 GCA_023954635.1 Bacteriovoracaceae bacterium | reverse complement strand
GTGGGATGGAATTATCTTTAAGCTGTAATACAATGCTTTGTTCTGATAGTTCGAAAACTCAAATGGGTCTTCCTGAAGTTAAACTTGGACTTATCCCAGGCTTTGGAGGGACGTATCGTATGCCTCGTAAGGTTGGTTTACCTACATCACTCGATCTCATTTTAACTGGAAAATCTCTAAACTCTAGAAAAGCAAAAAGAGTTGGGTTAGTTGAAGAGGTTTACCCTGCAGAAAATTTAGTCAAAATGGCTCCAAAACATTTTAAGGGTAATAAAAAGAAACAAGGAATCAAAGATACTATAGAACATTTAGCTAGTGATAATTTTTTATCACGTAAAATAATTTTTCAAAAAGCACGTGAAAATGTTCTTAAACAAACTAAAGGTTTCTACCAAGCACCACTGAAAATTCTTGATGTAATGGAGTCAGGAATGATGAAAGGTCGATCGAGTTATTTGACAAGTGAGGCCCAGGCCTTTGGGGAACTTTGTGTCGGTGAACAGTCAAAAAATCTTCAACATCTGTTTTTCTTAATGGAAGGAAGCAAGAAGTATTCAGGACCTAAGTCTGAAGGCGAGCTTAAAGAAATCAGTAGAGGAGCCGCTCTCGGAGCAGGGACAATGGGTGGAGGTATTGCTTGGCTTATGGCCGAAAACGGTATGGCCCCATTGATGAAAGATATTGGTCCAGATGCACTTACGCTTGGACTTAAGCAATCTTCTTCAAATTTTATGGGGAAAGTTAAACGTAAAAGAATGAAGTATGAAGAATTTGAAAGAAAGCAAAGATCAATTTCACCTCAGTTAGAGTACACAGGTTTTAATCGTGTAGACTTAGTTATTGAGGCAGTTGTTGAAAATATGGATATTAAGAAAAGTGTTTTTGCAGAAACAGAAAAACATGTTGATCCAACATGCCTTTTAACTTCTAACACAAGTTCTCTTTCGGTAGAGGAAATGTCTAAGGCATTAGAGAAGCCTGAGCGTTTTGCAGGACTTCATTTCTTTAATCCTGTTCACAGAATGCCTCTCGTTGAAATTATCAAACACAGTAAGATATCGAATGAAACTATCGAGGCCCTTTATAAGTGGTGTTTAAAAGTAAAGAAAACACCAGTCGTTGTAGGTGATGGGCCAGGATTTTTAGTTAATAGAATCTTGATGCCATATTTGAACGAGGCCGGTTATCTTCTTATTGAAGGTGTTTCTATGAAAGAGTTAGACGAGGCCTGTTTGAATTTTGGAATGCCTATGGGTCCTTGTCGATTACTTGATGAAATTGGACTTGATGTTGCTGTTAAAGTTGCAAAAATCATTCATGAGGGACTCGGAGATAGAGCAGAATCTAGTGATCTTTCACATCAAATGGTTGAAAAAGGTTTCTTAGGTAAGAAAAGCGGCAAAGGCTTTTATATTTATGATGAAAAAGGTAAGCCTACTGGCCCTAACGAAGAGGCATTATCTATTCTAGGAAATGCTAAGAAAAAAATGAACGAAACTGATATTCAAATGAGGGTCTTTCTACCAATGATTAATGAAGCATCTATTATTCTAGAGGAAGGAATTGTGGACCGCCCATCTGATGTCGACTTAGGACTTATTTTTGGAATTGGGTTTCCTCCATTTCGAGGGGGGCTACTTAGGTATGCTGATGGCGAAGGATTGGAGAGAATTTACAATGCAATTGTTAAGTTCTCAAAAGAAGTAAGTGCTAATAGATATGCACCTTCTACATTTTTGAAAAAATTAGTTGAAGATAAGAAGAAATTCTATGATCTTTAAAAGTAAACAATAATGTTATTTTCTTTTTTACGTTATTTTACTCATTATCTTTTTCATGCAAAAACACGGCAGAAGCTTCTTTTCTTGGCCGTGTTTGGGCTTTTCTTATCAAGTTTCAGTTTAATTGTTCTTCAGAGTACTATGGGTGGTCTTCAGAACAACCTGATGGGAAGATCGAAAAAATTTCAAGGTCATTCTGTAATAAATCTTATTGATTCTTCTAAAAGTGAAGTCATGCCTTTACTTATGAATCTTAAATCAAAAGAGATTCCGTTTCATCTTGAATACACTCTTGAGTTGTTGCTAAGACAAGGGAATTTCATTTCGCCTATTGAAGTCCATGGACTTAGTAAGGATTTTCCTCCTCCTTATTTACCGAAATATGATTATAAAGAGGGCGTTTCAGGCGCAGACTTGGCCAACAAAATGAATATGGGACTTGGTAGCCAAGTTCAAATGATTTCACCTGCCCATACAAATAGCTTTCTAGGCGACATTCCCCGAAGTATATCTATTTATGTTGATAATGTAATTCGTACAGATGTACCTGAAGTTGACCTTTATCACTTTTGGACAACTGACTCTAAACTGCAAAATCTAACTCGTGATAAAATCTATAATAGAGTTGTCATTCACGGTCCATTGGAAAACTCATTAATCAATGAATCTATTCAAAAATATCCTATTATTAAAAATTGGAGGACTTGGGAGAGTTTAAATGAAACTTTAGTTTGGGCATTAAGGCTAGAGACAACGATAATGGTTTTTCTTTTTGTCGCAATGACTATGCTAGTTTCACTTTGCATTACATCCGGCTTATTAATCTTTTTTGATAAAATTAAAGTTGATTTGGCCAGCTTTTGGATTCTAGGAAGTAGCAAAAAGAAATTAAACAATTCTTCATCTTTGTTACTTCATTTAATGAGTTTGTTTAGTGTTCTTGGTGGACTTGTATTTGGTCTTTTCTTTCTTTACTTACTCGATAAATATGGTGTCGAAGTTCTTCCGGATGTTTTTGTTGATAGGAAAATACCAATTTTTATTACACTAAAAGGCGTTCTCGTTTCTTTTGTTGTTCCTTATTCAATTTCACTTATCTTTTCTACTTTTAGTCTTGGACAATTTAAGAAGGAAAATAATTTTTTAGATCATGTTAGAACAATTGGCTAGGTCTATTTAAGCTTTATTGGATTTTCAATTAATTCTAGTTCAAGTCTATCGTCCCCAATTTGATTTTCAAGATTAGACAATTCTTTTAATAAGACCTGCGGCGATGAAGATCCTAAGTAGTATGTACCTAGATGTTCAAACTTTTGAATAACTTTTAATCCAAATTTTGCTATTAATTTTGATAATAAGTTTTTATCTTTTGTTTTAAGTAGAAAATTTCCTGTAAATACAGCTTTTGTTCCAGTGTTGTCGTTTCGAAGCACAGGTAGTCCCGTTTTGTGCTTTCCATATTGATAATGTTTTCTACCATCTTTAGAAACGATAATGGCCTTTGACTCTTTTAAAACATGATATTTTCTGCCTGAAATAACAACTTGTTTTGAGTCATTTATATCTTTTTTCTTTTTTATCTTTTTAACAGGTGTAATTTTTTGATTAGTTTTGAAGGTTTTTCGTTCTGCAAATTTTTTAACGGGTCTGTTGGCCTCGACTCTTTTTTGTTCAGTCGTTTTGTAGCTCATTATGAGACCAGTAATACTGACTATTAATGCACTTGTAATCACAAATGGAAAAATTTTATTTTTCATTATCTTCTTCCAAGATTATTTGCTCAAGAATATTATCTCCTTCTATTAGGAGGTATAGTTTGTCATTTACAGACTTAATATCTCTTAGAATAGGTTTATTTATATAGTTTGGGAAACTAATTTTAACTGGGGAGAGTATACGATTTTCATTATCTACAGCTAGATAGTTTACTGATAGGCTCGTTTCTTCAATTCCTATTATAAATAGACTTCCATTATGTTTAACGAGTTTTATCCCTGAGAGTTTTCTACTGCATTTGTATTGCTCTAATTTTGTAGGATATTTTAAGTTTAGTAACCCATTCTTACATGAGTTGTTTATTAGGACTGTTTTGTTGTCAATTTGAAATACGGAAGAGTAACCTTCCGGTATTTCAAACGTTTTGCTTTCTTTGTCATTAAGTTTCCATCCAATATTGGTGTCAAGGTTTAGGTAAAAGTAATGATTACCTATATAAGTCGTATTGTTTAAACTTCCATGGACTGGATATTTAAATACTTGGGCCTTAAGTTCATTATTTGTAAGAATGTAAAAATTATCATGCGATTGAAAATCTAATAAAGAAATCGCGTTGCTCTCTACTTTGATGTCTTCTTCGTTACTATTTATTGTCTTTATAATTTTTTCATCATTTATTTGTGATAAAGATCTTATTAATCCATCGTTACCAATTTTGTAGTTTAAATCCATTACTTGTTTAATTTCAGTTGAAACTTCTTTTATTTTATCCTTTGAAATTATTTTAAAACTATAACTCTTTTGCTGAATGATAGTGTTAATATCTTTAGAGTTAGCATTAGTGGTATTAGGATGATTTTTCTTATTGGCATCAACAATAGTTTTCTGTGAATTAGTCTTATTAATAATAGTTTCAGTCTTGGTCTTTCTCAGACCAATCTCATTACTATCAAAAGATTTTGCAATTAAGTTGGAGCCATTCGTTGAATGACCAAAAAAGTTAATTTTCCAGCTCTTTAATGTGCCTTCATCTGCAGGTGCACCATCAATAACTTTTAGAGTCCAATTTCCAGAACTACTTTCACCGTAAAACGCATTCGAAAGTAATAAGACGTCATTTAGATTTTGTTCTAGAATATTGCTATTGATATTCATTAATATACTTTTCATTCCTGAAGGAGACGTAAGTTCAACCCCTAAGTCTCCTGCATAAGTATGGTCTATAGAAATTTTTATTTGGACAGCTTCTATTCGCAAATTAGATGAAACTGAAATAGTATTTGATACACCAGTTGAGTTAGCATCCGGAATACTAGCATTTATGTTCAAGTTTTGATTTACCCATTCAGTTTCTTGTAGTGTGGGAAGAGTCGTTGAGTAGTTTTCAGCTAACTGTACAGCTGCAGTGGCATCAACGGATCCAAAACCATACCAATTATGAAAATGGTAACCTGCTGAGTTTGTAAGCCAACCGTCTTGGTAAGTATGGTTTTGAAGATTTGCTCCTTGAGGGTGAGGTGTCGAATTTCTAAGTGAGTCTATTTTTCTAGCAGATTTTGCAAGAATGTATTTCACATCTCTCCAAGTAAGATTAGGATTTGCTTCAAGTATAAGAGCAACAGCACCGGAAACAATAGGTGTGGCCGCAGAACTTCCATTCATTGAATTTGTATAATTACAGTTTGAATTTTCAGGACTACCTTCATCAAATGTGGTGTAGCTTGTTTGATTATGTGACATACCTTGGTCACAACCTGTTAAGTCTGTAGTGATAATGGCGGCATAGTCTATACCAAATTCTCCACCGGGTGCTACTATCCAAAGACTTGAACCAGGTGTTGAGTAGCTTGCCGAATATCCACTTGCATTGTAAGCACCAACGACAACTAACCAGGGATAGCTATGTTCTTCTTCTAGATTAGAATTTCCATAGTATTTTCCCTGTGCTCCATCTGAACAGTCATCAAGCCCTGAAATATATTCATTGCCACCGGCCTTTATGTATATTGCACCTTTTCCGTCTCTTAAATTTTCAACACCATATTTAAACTGATCGATTAAAGTTTGGGGAAGATCGATAAACATGCAACTACTTCTTCCATATGAATAATTAAAAATATCAAACGGACCATTGGCTTGATCGATGGCCTTATTTAAATTTCCACCTGTTCCGACATATTTAAAAATAGCGAGTTTACTTCTTGGGGCCACACCCATTATCCCTTCAGAATTTCCGTCTACTCCTGCGATAAGGCCAGCAACAGCAGTACCATGGGCGGCTATCCCATCTGTTCCTGTAGGACTAGCTGGTTGTGACCAACTTCCGGGATTATCAGAGGTATAATTTCGTTGGTATTCTGGGACAATATTTGCATAGATGTCAGGATGAGAGGCTTCTGTTCCATTGTCACTAACTGCAACGAGAACTCCGTGTCCGGAGAATGCCATATTTCTAACTGGAGATTGATTGATGTCTTCGTCTTGTTTATTTGTTACCTGTGTATAGAATTTGAGGCCCTTGTTATCTAAGTGCCATTGATAGTTTGCAAGCGGATCTAGGGGATTTGGTACGTTATAATCAGCTCTGTCTGGACCACTTATAGTGAAACCGCTGTTTCCACTTGGGTCACCATTTCCACTACTTCCTCCTGATCCACCACAGGACTGGAAAATAATTATGATACAGATTAAAATAAGAGGTGTTCTTGCCATCTGTAATATATCGGTATTTTCAGGTAGAATAATTAAGATGGTTGTTTTGTTTTGTCAGGTAAATGGCCCGGAAATAAGGAATAATTATGGGGACTTACATTGGAATTTTAAGCTTAGTTTTTTCTAATGTTTTATATGCACAATTTACGACTCCAACACCGACTCCCACCCCTAAGGTCTACCTCGGGCAGGTCGTTGATGAATCTCCCTATTCTGCAGATGAACTGGAAGTTATTCGTCAAATTGAGGCCCATAAAACCAAGGTCATGGAGCAACGACAAGAACTTATTAACAAGGGATTGGCCAAGCCAAATAAGCACGACATCAAATATCTTGAAATGAAAGAAGCTAAAAAGAAAAATAAAAATGAAGAAGAAGATATTCCAGTTCGAAAAGTCGTGATTACTCCAGATGCGGAAGTTGAGTTTGCAGAACTTAGTGAAAAAAGAAAAAGAGAAAGAGAAAAAAGGTTAAAAGACGAAATGGATGCTAAGTCGAAGAAAGCGAAAAAAGTAACTGCAGAGGCAACACCTACGCCTGATGGGAAAAATCTAACTGACGAAGAAAAGAAGTATAATAAAGAAAAAGAAGAATTCTTAAATAAGTTTAAAAAAAATTAAACTTTAAAATCTTTTAAAGCTGCAAAGGCATTGTTTCTTATCTCTTGTGGCTTCTTGTTACTTTTTTGCTTTCCACTCATACCTTTATTATTAGTCTCTGTTTCTTTGTATTGTCCTTGTTCTTTTTTTCTAGATAAAGAAATTCTTTTTCGATTCTTATCTACTTCAAGTACCCTAACATCTACTGACTCTCCAACCTTAAGAACTTCCATTGCATTCTCAACAAACTTTTCGCTCATTTGGCTAATGTGTAAAAGTCCCTTCTCTTTAATACCAATGTCTATAAAGGCCCCAAAGTTTGTAATATTATTTACAATTCCTGGGTACCATTGACCAATCTTGAGGTCATCAATTGATTTGGTATCTTTTCTGAAACTAGTCGATTTGAACTCTGTTCTGGGATCTTGTGCAGGAGCAGTTAAACTCTTGATGATATCATCATGAGTAAACTCACCAATTTTTTTTCTGAATTCTTTGTCGTTTTTTAATTTTTGAATAACATCTTTATCAGCTCTAAGTGATGATAAGTTATGGTTATTATCCTTGGCCCATTTTTCAAGATCTGAATAACGTTCAGGGTGTATGAAAGTTTCATCCAAGGGTTGGTTTCCACCATGTATCCTTAAAAAACCTGCGGCTTGTTCGTAAACTTTTTCACTGAATCGTCCTACACTCAATAACTCTTCTCTGTTTTTAAATTGACCACTCTTTTCTCTGTGCTTAACAATATTGTTAGCAACAGTTGGACCTATTCCAGATATATGGCTTAGTAATGGAGCACTGGATGTATTTAAATCTACACCTACGAAGTTAACACAATTTTCCACAATACCTTCTAGTCTCTTTTTAAGTCTAGCTTGGTTAACATCATGTTGGTATTGGCCAACTCCCATTGATTTAGGGTCAATCTTGACTAGCTCTGCTAGGGGATCTTGAAATCTTCTAGCTATAGAAATAGCTCCTCTGACGGTAAGGTCTTTATCTGGAAACTCTTTTCTTGCAATATCACTTGCGGAATAAATACTTGCCCCATCTTCATTAACAAGTGTTGCAGTACATTTTTCATTTTTAACGGAGTCTACATATTCTTCTAGGAAAGAAAGCGTCTCTCTGCCATTCGTTCCGTTGCCTACTGCAATATGTGAAATCTTGAACTGTTCAATTAATGCCTGAACAACTTGTTTACTTTTTTGAACATCTTTTCTTGGCTCAAAAGGATAGATGACGGTATCGACAATAAATTTTCCAGTATCATCTACTAGGGCCAGCTTACAACCAGTTCTGATTCCTGGATCTATTCCGAGTACCGTTTTAGGGCCAAGGTAAGGTTGAAGTAGAAGGTTTTTTAGATTGATGCCAAAAACATCAATTGCGGCCTCATCAGCATCTTTTTTTAATTCACTTTTAAATTCAAGATCAAGACTTGGGTGAATATATTGAGACCATGCTTTCTGGGAACACTTATCCATAATATCTGAACAGGGATGATTTCCTCCAGGGTAGAAGGAAGACTCAATAGTATTTAGGGCCACTTGTTCTTCATAGTCGAGTTGAATTTTTAAAACTTTAAGAGTCATTCCTCTTCTCATGGCCAGATATCGGTGAGCATTCTTAGGATTTTTTAAATCAGATATTTTTTGAGAAAATTCAAAATAATCTTTAAATTTTTCATAATCTTGAATTTCTTCTGCCTTTTTCCTTTTTGATGATGAAAAGCTTCCCTTGGTCCAGCAGTCTTTTCTAAGGTGCTCCTTTAACTCTGTGTTGTTTGCTATCTGCTCTATAATAATATCAAAGATACCTTGCTCAACCTTTGCTTCTGTTTCAAATTTTAATTCGACATTAATTAGAGACTTTAAAGATTTCTTAAAATCTCTTGAGTTTAGTGTTCCGTTAAAAACTTCATTGGCCAGATTTCCTAGTCCTGCTTCAATAGCAAGCTGGGCCTTGGTTTTTCTTTTTGTTTTATGAGGAGCGTAGATATCTTCAAGTTGATTTATCGTTTCTGCGGACTTAATAGCTGTTTCTAATTCTTTTGTTAATTTTTCTTGTTTCGTTAACGTCTCAAGAATAAATGTCCGACGTTTTTCTCTTTCTTGCCAGGATTCATACTTATCAAGAATTGTTCTAATTTGAACTTCATCAAGACCTCCTGTTGCTTCTTTCCTATACCTGGCCATGAAGGGAACAGTACAGTTTTGTTCAACTGATAGAGACAGAACTGACTGAACATTTTTGGCCAGTAATCCACTTTCGGTTACAACGTAAGACAAAGAATCGGCATTAAGACTCATTATGGACACCTCTTAAAGGAATTGTTATCAACTAATGATGAATTTTAAAGTAAAATATGATGTCATAATTATTGGAAACGGTATAGCCTCAAAAGTTTTTCAATTTCACTTTTTGAAGAGTAATCCCAATAAAAAGATATTAGTATTAGAATCTCCGCTGTATCCATCGTGCAGCATCAAAACAACATCTCATGTCGGCCTTGTTGATCCTGTCAAAGGAGTGAGTCCTCTGGGAGATTTAATAGTAGATTCCTATGATAGTTTTAAAGAATTTGTGAAAAACTATGAACCTAAAGGAGTTGAAAAAGGTCTTTCTTTTCATGATGAAATGACTAACGGATCTGAGCACTTTTTCATTAATTCTATATTTTTCCTTGAGTGGTTGGACCTCAAAAACGCAAGGCCAAATAGGGAAG
>JAGSHI010000007.1 GCA_023954635.1 Bacteriovoracaceae bacterium | reverse complement strand
GAAAAAAAAGATACTAACAAATGGAAGTTATCTCAAAGGGCAGCCTTTGAATTCCATGATGGAACAATTAGTTTCTTGTGGCATCGAAAATATAATTTTGACGAAGAAAACATCCCCTTTCCAGACATCGGAAGGTTCTGGAAAAGCTCATCAAATAATTACTTCTTGAGATATTTTGGAAACACATACTCTACAATATCATGTGAGAGACTTTAAATTTTGAATCGTAGAAACGATTTCAGCTTTATCAATTCCATTCAAGCTATCAACAAGCGGACGAATTACCCTGGCAGCTGTTGAAATCTCAACATAATCCATATCCCTTAACCAAAATCTCAAAATATCCAAACGCTCGCTTACATCAAGATCTAACAACGAATAACCATCTGGAAAATAGCAAAAAGTTATGAAAGGAGAAACCGAGTTCGAATTACAAAATTCAAGAATAGATTTCAATTCTTTCCAGTTGTCTTTTTGAATAAGAAAATTAAGTTTTATATTAAGTGGAGATTTAGAGTTAGCAATACGCTCTTTCTCATATTCAACATAATCATCAAGTGTCTGCAAGACTGTTTCTAATTTTCCTCGCTTTCTAATTAGTGAATATGTCTCAGAGTTAATGCTATCAATGCTAATAATTAAGTTTTTAAAAGTTATGGAGTTTAAGTATTCTTTAATTTTACCAGATAATTGATAGTGAGCATTTGTAGTAATAGTCCATTCACAATCAGGATTTATACTGCTCACTTCTTCGATCAGTTTAAAAGTATCATCTTGTAAAAAAGGCTCACCACTAAGCATGTCAATTTCTTTTAGATTTGGAAAAAGTTCTTTCCTCGCATATTTCCAAAAGTTATCTTCTGTATAAAATCCGTTTGGCAATTCCCAGACATCACACATTTGGCATCTAAGGTTACAAAAGCCATTGAAGTTTGCTGTTAACTTAATAGGAGGGGAATCCTGAACCTCAGAAAAAACGACCTCATCTAAAAGTTTATTGTTTTGTGGGCAAAGATTACATTTCTTATATTTAAACTCCTTTGCACAAACCTCAACTTCTCCAGTAAGGAACTCTTTACGCCATTTTCTAATTTCCTCACCATTCCAAATTTCCATCAAGCTGTTATCTCTCAAATTCCCAAAGGTGAAGTCACTCCCCTTCTGGCGACAAATCCCAATGTCTCCATTGGGCTCTAAGATAATATTCGTAAATGGGACGAGACAAAATGAATCGACTTCAAGATTTTTACTATCAAATTTTGAGATGACTTTTTGGGTATCTTGAAAATTAGAGGCTATTTGGTTTTTTTTCATAAAAAAAAACCAGCTTGTTCTATTAAAAATCAAGCTGGTTCCAAGTTATACTAAATGAAACTTTTTATTTTGATTCTAGCTCTTTGATTTTCTTCTCAAGTGTTTCGATTTTATTATTTAATTCCTTAATGGCCTCTGCCAGAACTGGAGTTAAATGAGCATAGTTAATGGCCTTATATCCATCATTATCTGTAGCAACAAGTTCAGGAAGAACCTTTTCAACAGACTGTGCCATGAAACCGATCTGCTTATTACTTGAAAAGTTTTTATTAGGGAATGCTTCAGATTTATAATCATACTTCATCGCATTCAAAGACATTATTTTTTCAACAGATCCTGCAAGAGGCTCTACGTTTTGTTTAAATCTAATATCTGAACCAGCAAATACATCAAGATAAACACTGTCGTTTAAAACCTCAGCTTCGATTTCTTCAAGGTTGAACTCCTTGATTCCACCAAAGTAGTATCCGTCTTCCTTATTTTCTGATTTTTTCTTTTTATCTTCACTCATGACTTAACCCTTTGAATATATTTAATCTATTATATCATCAGACACTAATTAAATTCAATATACACAACCTGTGTTAAGTCACTGAAAATACGGTATTTTGAGACAATAATACGCTAAAAACTGATCTTTCCTCTCCACTAAAGCTGACATTTAAAGGATAGGCGAAAGAAGTGCTAATATTATAAAACCAGCACATGGGGCTAAATAATGAAATCAAAGCAGGAGTTTATTCCTCCATTTCACGATCAAAAAAGTTTTTTAGAGCTTAGAGGTGAGATCGAAAATAAAGGAGCACTTGGAGTCAGAATTATATCTGATTCCATGACCCCTGTTTTAAATGTCGATGAGTTGATTACCGTAAGATCATTAAGCAACTATCAAACATTAACTCGCTTTGTTCCAATTCTCTATTGGGATGGAGCCAAGTTGATCTGCCATTATGTTTGGCATTTAAGTAAAAAGCTCAATGCTGATGGTAAACTCACTGTTATAACCCGAAGTTTAAAAGACTACCGAAATGATGATATTCCTGTTCCTGTCGAGCACATACTCGGAACTGTTGAAGGTAAAACAATTCCATTCGGAACAAAAATTAAGATAATCCTCTCAAATATCTTGCGATAGCCTAATTGATTCGATATTCGCCAAAATTTGAAGTAAAATTACATTTATGAACCAAAGAATCTTCCAAAGACTCTATTGGGAACAAGTTAAGAATTTAACTGTCGCCAATATGAAATCACGCTACAGAAAAACTTTTGCAGGTTTTCTATGGGTCGTGATGAGTCCAATTCTTATCTATAGTGTTCAATCGTTAGTTTTTAAACATTTTCTAAAGATTGCTATTCCAAATTATTCATTATTCTTGCTTGGAGGAATTCTACCTTGGATCTTCGTAACTACAAGTATCGAAATGTGCACTCCTCTCTTTCTAACGACCAGAGATGTATTACTCGGCTTTAAGATAAATCCACTCGTTATTTTATTAAGCCAACTCCTCGATAATTTTTTCAACTTTCTATTTGCCTTTCTTATTTTACTGATCCCCACTTGGATATTTTTCGGGGAAAATATTCAAGGTCTACCCTATCTTATTTTTGCGTTAATAAATCTTGTATTAGGGGTCACCGGTGTAACCTGGATCCTATCCATTCTTCAAGTGTTCTACAGAGACACTCGTTTTGTTTTACCCTTCATTACCAATGTTGCCCTCTTCTTAACCCCTATTTTTTACCCGCCTGAATTTGTACCTGAGAATATTCGGGCCATCATTGTATTGAATCCACTTTATATACTTATACTTCCTGTTAGAACTTGTATTTATAACTTTGGTTCTAGTGAATTCTTAAATCAAATATTAGCTGCAAACTTTGTCACAGCAAGTTCACTACTCATTGCTTTCTATTATTGGAGAAAAAAACGAAATGAATTCTATATCCATCTCTGAAAGTTCAATTGCAAAGGTCTCAAACCTAAAGCTTGCATACAACATGGACTTTTATGAAGCTAATAATCTCAGAGATTTTTTCATTAAGGGTGTAAGAGCTCCTATTGATTTTCTCCTAAAGCCCAAAGAGAAGTTTTTGGCCTTAGACGATATTTCATTTGAGGTTAAGCGCGGGGACAGGATTGGAATACTAGGAATTAATGGAAGCGGGAAGACTACATTATGCCGATGTCTATCTGGGATGCTCGTTCCTTCTGAAGGTAGTGTTGAGACACACGGGGAAGTGCGACCAATTTTTAATACAACGATATCTGTACTTCCAGAGTTAACGGGGAGGGAGAATGCTGAGATGCTGGCACTTCTCTTATTTCCAGACCTCACTCCCGAAGAGCGACAAAGTCTTGTCAACGAAGGTTTAGCTTTTGCTGAATTGGGTGATTTCTTAGATGTTCCGTTCAAGAGCTACAGTAGAGGGATGCAAGCACGACTTTGTTTATCCGTGATTACTGCGAGACCTTGCGATTTACTCATTTTAGATGAAGTTTTTGAGGGTGCTGATCTTAGTTTTCAAAAGAAGATATCCAAAAGAACACTTAGTATGATTGAGGACTCAGGTGCTGTGGTTCTTGTAAGCCATTTCCCAGAGCATATTAAACTATCTTGCAATAGAGTCCTTATAATAGATAAATCAAAACTTGTTTTTGATGGTGATGTGGATAAAGGCCTTAATCTTTATAATAAAATTACTGGACTATCTCAGGTCTGAATTTCTATTAAGTATTGAAAACCTTTAACAAGATGCTCTCCACCAGTCACTTCAGCGGAGAACCTCTTAAAGTTCTTAAAGTGAGAAATTAAGTTTTCTTTTTCGCTAATGCATAAATATTGGGTAAATAAACCCCAAATCTCCCATTCCAATTGGGATATGAGTAACTCATTTTCGCTGGCCGAAAGACTGTTTAGAACTTTTATATCTTCCTCAAAGGATCTGTGATGTAGGCTTGCTCCAATCCAATGATTAGGGGCCATTAATATAAAGTCTTTTTTTTCAACTTTTGAATAAAACCTATTCCATGCATTGATATCGTTATCTTTTTGCTCAATTAGTTTTGTTAAAAAGTTTTGAGGGTTTCCCCCAATGCTCTCTTGAACGAGACGATGATTACAGTATTCAAAAATGTCCATAGGTGAATCTATGTTTTCACCTATAGGATTAATACCAAGGTCTAACATATGCCTATTCCATTTTCTTTTTCTTGCATTAAAATCTTCTCTAATTCCGTAAGTGTCTGAAGCAAGACAGCGAAGAAAGAATGTCGTTTTATCTGAAAGTGAAATATTTTTCTCAAAGTGAATCGTTGTTTTAAGTACTTCGTCTCTATTGGCCTCCATTGGATTCAAATAACTTTTAAAGTTATTAACATAACGTGAATCTATCCAATTTATTTCTCCGAGGAAGGGCAAATACAACTTAAGGTTTTGATAACGTTCGATAAATTTATCAACATCTAAACCTGAATAAGAATACACTGTAATATCGAGGTCTGAAGCGCCCGGAGTTAAGGTTTTAAGTGCGTGGCCATTTCTAGACCATATTTGAACATCGAAATCCTTAAAAGAAGCTCTTACAATCTGTAGAGCATAGTCATATGGCAAACTCGAAATACGATAAGGAAGAATGTCCATAAATTTACTTATAAATATTCCAAGCTGCTTTAAATTCAAATTGATTTAACCCAGTGATCAAAAGTGCTCAGTTCTAAATTGAAAAACACTGGGTTTTCTTGACTCTCTAAGTCATTTTTTAATAGTGAGTCCAGATTTTTATTAAATGTTGTGTCTATTTTATCTCTAACTTTTTGATAGTCTGAGGGCCAACTCTCACATAGCCGAATTCCATAACCAGCCCCAGTTTCCATGACGTTTCCATCTATATTTTTAACGTATTCATCGTTTAAAGAAACTGCGCCTCTGCTTTTCATATAGAAATCAAAGTAACTCTCAGAGAATAGAGTAAGGTTACTATTTAAATTTAAAAACAATTTACCATTTAGGTTTTCAAATTGAAGTTTATACATATTCAAAGTAGAAACCGATGTGTTTATATTTTTATAAACAAGACCAGAAGCTTCACATAGAAAAGATTCCCCTTGAGATAGAGACTCTGTACCCTTTATCGTAAGATTGAAAGGTACGATTACAACTCTCTGAACACCTTTAAGATTATTTATTTTTTTACAGACAGCCTCAAGTGCTGGAAGACTCGTTGCGAGTTCGTGTCCAGTAATGGCGAGGTATACAACTTCATTGTCATAATTATCAACCGTTCTTACATTTTCATATAATAGTATATTTTCTTTCCACTCATTCGGAACAAGTCGATAATGCATCTTATTCATTAAAATTTTTGTTTTAATGCCATTAGGTTCAGGAAATTTTGAAAAGAATCTAATTAAGCCTAGAGATCCATCTCTGGAATGAATCCAAGAAAAGTAACCTAGCTTCTCGATTGACTTGACATAAAACAGCCACATTGGCCGAGAGGAATCAACATAGGCTTTTGAGTGAGGAAGCATCTCTTCCTCAAACTCACTATCTACATTTTCTAGATCTAGCCACATCTCACTTCTATTGAACTGAAACTCTTCTTCAATATCACTATCTTTGAAAAAGTTCATCTGTTATTGCTCCTGATAACAAGCATATATTTTTTTATAGTAATCTGAGTAACCTCCAGCACCACTTCGGAATGGAGCTTTTGGATTTAACTCGATACAAGATGAGAACTTCTTTAACTCATCTTTAAAGCCAGAGAATACTTTAATATTCTCAAGGTTATTTTTTATCACTTTTCCAATTTTTGAGGGAAGTAATATCTCTCTCATTTCATCAGACAGTTTCTTGCGACCATCGTTATCTAGTTTAGAACTACCCATTAATTGTTTTCGAAGATTTGTTAAATCTGGCAATAGACGATCACCTTCAATATTTACGGATACCGTTTTTACATTATCAGAATTCATCTTTGCAAATGAATTATAGCCTCCCCACGAAGTAAGAAGACATGGCAAGCCAGAGCACAGTGCTTCCGCCGGAGACATTCCGTAATCTTCATCGTTATGAGTGCTTAGACTTAAAAAACAATCGACTGCTGAATAAAGATCAATTAGTTCATCCTGCTCAAGGTTCCCAAGGAATTCAATACTTCCCTCTATACGAGACAGCTCTTTATAATAATTCTGGATACTACTCCCCTCAGGCATAACTTTTCCAAGAAAGGGTATTCCAAGGTCATCAAACTCCCCACATATGAGTAATTTTGCATCTAAACCCATTTGGTTTTTTGTTGAGCTAAAACTTTTCACCAGCTCTATAACATTCTTCTGGGATGAGATCCGACCTGTATACAAAAAGACTTGTTCATTCTTAAGATTATATTTAGCTCGAGTTTTTTCTCTTTTTTGTGAATCGAATTTAAAGTTCTCATGAACAGGAAATGGAATTTCCACGATTGAATCATCCTCTACAAAGTGAGAAATTAATTTCTTCTGAGCGCCGGAAGCAACGACAAATTTAACAGGTCTTTCCTTCAATATTTTTTCGACACTACTCCATTCAGAAGAATAGAGCGTAAAGTCACCAAAAACATGGATAATTACTTGAGGGTCATAAGAAGAAAAAGCCATTTCCATTGAGTTAAAAACATTTAAAGGGGTAGGTTTATGATCGATAAAAGCAACAAGATCAAAATTCTCATCTTTAATTTTTTTGAACTCAAGAAACATTTGAACTTTGTCCGCACTTTCACTTATAAAAAAAGTACTGACGTTATCATATGCGTCTTTGTAGGCGGTTTCAATATTATCAGTTATTGATCTGCAACTAACCCATTTCGAACTTTCAGTTTTTCTTATTAGCGCTATTTTCATTGCATAGCCTCATTGCAGTAATCGAGATGATATGTTTCTTCTACTGTCTCTAATCCCGTGACTTCACCATCCGGACCCCAGTCAAACAAGTACCCAAAATGTTTAAGTTCATATTTCCCATTGTCTTTTAGGAAAAATCTGATTCTCCTATCTTTTAGTCTTATATATCCTGATAATTTTAAAGTATTGAATTTTGCGACGAAAGGAAACTTCTTAACGTTGACATAATATTTAAATTCTTTTTTCTTATTAATGATTAGAACTTGTTTAACGGGACCTTTCGTACAGAACACCTGACTTTTAAAAATATAATGATCGAACTCACTCGTTACTTTGCGATCATTGATTTTATCATCTATTTGTTTTTGTAGTTCAGTTACAGTTAACTTTAGTTCTTTTATTTTATTATAATTCTTTACTTCCATTATCGTTACGAGGATCAAGATAACGGCAAGAGAAGAATATACCCATTTCATTTTTGAGTTCATTTCTATCCTATTAAAACGTTTGAAGAAATTTATTTTTTTTAGCTAAAATATAGAACTCTTTCATTTCAGGAAAAGTTTCTAGAAAACTAGAGTTATACCTTTTATCAAATTCATTAATAAACGAAAAAAAGTCTCCTCTAATATTGCTCATTTCTTTTTTATTAGAACTATCTTTCATCCAGTTCACAATTCTTGCAAACTTATTGACCTCATGAGAAGAGTAACCGTCACCATCATCAGTTTGATGCTGCTTCATCCAATGTAAATCATCTTCAGCAATAGACTTTAGACTAGAACAAGACATACTTGCCTTTAAGTATTCCGGATCTCTCAAGTAACTCAAGTCCAGTACTAAGTTTCCATAACTCTTTTTCAACTCAAGAACTTCTTCTAAAAGTTTCTTAAAACCCACAATAGACAATACATTATATGTACACATAATAATGACTCTTCCGTTAGGAAGTTCTTCACAAAACCTTTTCACATTTTTTATAAATAGATCGTAATCTAGTCCCTTCCTTATATATTCAGCTTGCTTTCCATAAGTATCGACAGAAACAAAGAGGTCAAATGATTTAATCTTTTTCGTTTTAAGAATATTTTTTGATTTCTCTATAAATGTATCTAGAATTTTGTCAGGAAGACATAGATTTGTATTGATCGATAGTGATAACTTTTTAAAATCAATCTTCTGAAGAACCTCTAGAAGTTCATTAGTCTCTTTAGCTAATAGAGGCTCACCACCTGTAACTCTCAAAACCTCTAAATCATTTTTTAATTCAGGCAACCACTTCCAAAATGCTTTTATATAGGGGTTCTCTTCTTGGCTATATCGCTTAAGTGGTCCTTGAATCATTCTGTGATCAGAGGCCCTTACTGAATATGGACCATGCTTTTCCATTTCACCGTATATACTAGAACTCACTTCTGCCAAACAATAACTGCAACTTAAATTACAAGTATTATCAAACATTACTTCGACATAAGTAGGCTTTATATCATCCTGCCAATCTCGTTTTTTTACTTCATCTAAATAAGGCCAGGCCCAGTCATCAGAAGACTTTATAAATCGATCACTATAATGCTCACCAGGAGTGTCCTCAATATTCCAACAATAAACACATTCAGGAGGCCTTACTCCCTCCAACATAAGTTTTCTCTGTTGCTTCTTAAAATGTGTATTGTGAAGTTGCGAAGGATTATCTTCTAACCCTTCAACTGGAATATGATGCCTCTTTGGATGATGACAACTATGAGTTGTCCCATTCACTAAATCAATAGTAACTTGCAGCCATTTTGCCAAACAAAATGAGGGAGAGACATCATTAATTTTCTTGGAAACTTTGGTTTTATCCATTGCATAAATTTTAACCTTGCCCAGTATTTAAGGCAAATTCACTTGCTTCTCTTTTATTACTTTTATAAGATGATGCTACTTGGCAATTTTAAAATTCGGAGTTTACATGAATGCTGATACTGATCTACTCAATAATACCTTCAAAGTTGCGGATGATATCATCTCGAGAACAAATCAAGATGGAACTTGTGTCTTAATGAGAATGGATGACTCAACAGTATTTTTCAAGATTGACGGTGTTGCTGCTGAAGTTTGGCAAGAGTTAAGTAAAGGACAGTCTGCCTCACAAATTGTTGATCAATTATCTCAGAAACACGGAGTCGAAAAGGATCAATTGGAAAATGATGCACGAGGTTTCATTCAAGAAGTCTTAGATAAAAGTTTTATTGTAAAAAGCTAATTACAGTAGGCCGGCTATCAAGTCGGCCTTTTTTTCAAATTCTTCATCAGTTCCTTCTAAATCTAAATAAATTTTCAAAGTAGAACTTAATATTTCAACACTTTGAAGAAAATCTGATTTTTGATAACTCATATCAGACTCGGCCCATTTGAATGGATCTAAATCAGGATGGAAAAATCTTCTTTTATTAATTTGCTCCATCCATTGCCAGCAAACATGAGCTGGACGTCCGGTAATAGGAAGACAAACAACTTTTTCTCCTAATAATTTTTTTACTTTTGTCACCATTTGTATAGGGTCTTCATATTTTATATGTAAAGAAGTACTGCAATCACCTTCAATACAATTACCTTGAATAATTTGATAATTTTTTCCCTCTAATTTAGAAATAAGTAATTTTTTACGTTTCCTTAACTGAAGTAGAATTTCATCTAATCTTGAAAGCTGGATGTTTAACATGGCAGCTTTTATGTCATCAAACCTCATTGAAGTTCCAATACAAAGATCAGATTCTTCAAAAACATCTTTCTTTGTTTCCCCAAATTGACAGGGACTATCGTGAAAACATAAAGCTTTTTTATAAAAGCTATTATCGTTAGTTAAAAGAGCACCACCTTCACCACAACTGATAATTTTATCTACATTAAAACTCAAACATCCTAGATCTCCAATTGCCCCCAATCTTTTCGCTTTATAACTACCACCAACAGCTTGTGCCGCATCCTCTATCACTAGGACATTACTTTCTTTTGCAATGGTGCATATCGCTTCCATATCACAAGCAAGTCCGTCCATATGGACAGGTATAACTGCCTTAGTGTTCTCATTAATAGCTTTTTTGAATTCAATTGGATCTAGAGATAAAGTTGAATCAATATTGATAATTCTTGGTATCGCCCCAACCTGAAGTACCGCTATAGCAGTCGCGACAAATGTAAATGAAGGAATAATAACTTCATCACCTGGGCCAATTCCGGCAGCAGCCATTGCGCACACAAGAGCATTAGTGCCACTTGTTACCATTAAACTATGAGATACCTGAAACTTTTCTTCAAACGATTTTTCAAGTTGATCAGTTACTGATTTATTCTCCTTTCCTTGATAACGAAAATATCTTTTTGATAGTACAACTTTTGCAATCGCATCAACTTCTTCTTGACCTACTTTATACATAATTTTTCCTTATTCAGATCATGAATCCATTTTGAATATATTCATCTTCGGAGTTTAGTTTAATCAAACCTTTATGTGGATCAGAAAACTCTTTTCCAGTGACCCAAGGAGCTTTTTCTCCTGAGCTGGCAGACCTTTCTATTTTTCTTTCACTCATTCCGTATGAAGAAAAAAATGGTATTGAGTTTGGGTCATCGTAACCTGTAAAACACTGGCATCCCTTCTCTCCAATAAGTTCATTTCTAGCTTTATGAACTCTCTTCGATAGTTTCGTCTGGACAAGGGGCTTTATTGAATCATTTTTTTCTTTTCTAATAAATTCACAGTAGTTTCTTACTATATTGTCAAATTTGTAAGCCTCAGACTTAACGACATCTCTAGGGAAGGTTTCAATATTCATAATGATTGCTTCACTCAATTCTATAGGATCAATAACTGGACCCAATTGACTCGAGTAAACATTAATTAAAGAGACTGCATCAGAAAAACTTTTATTAAAGTCAGTATGCCCTCCCCAATCAGTTAGGATTGCACAGTTTCCGGCCTCTAAACTTTTTAGTGCCGCCATTCCAAAATTTTCATCTGAATGCAAGCTCGGAGAGATAAAGATATGTCGATTTTCGCTTACCCAAGTATCAAGATTCTCTCTTTTTACAAAACCTTTAAAGTTCACATTATTGATTTTCAAATCATTTATTATTTTCTCTAAGAATTCTTTATAATCTTTAGAGGGAATATTCATATTTGGACTACCCAAATTATCTGGCTCTCCATAGATATCAAGTTCAAATTTTAATTCTGGTTTTTTTCTACGAACAAGAGATATGGCCCATAGCAGTTGATGTAAATTTTTCTGTTCAGCAATTCTCCCAACATAAACAAATTTTGCAAGAGAAGGTGTCTTAACCACCGGTGCAGGTTTCTCATATGTTTGATGAAACTTTATAACTTCGCACCTAGCATTTTCAAAGGACAACTTGAATGTATCAGCATCCCTTTGAGACGAAGACAAGAAAACATCTCTCTCTGTTAAAAGTTCACCCGTTTTGAATTCATGTAAAGGCCAACAACCAACACTCGCTAGACCATGTAAGTGAACGATCATTCTCGCGTCTACTCCAAGTGATGATCTAATCAACACTACTGCTTTAGCAATTTTCGCATTATATGATGTGAGTACTATATTTTCGCAACTAATGATTTTGGCGATGTTATTTTTAAGACTTTTTTGATCATCAACATTGATGACAATTGTTTCGATATTTTCTCTAACACCAACCTCTTTCCAACACTTCAGTAAGCCAGGTATAATTTCCTGCATACTAGTCCAGACAAAATTTTCTTCACTATATAAAACAATATTAATCATAATTTCTTTTTTATTATAAAGTTGCCTGCGACTAATATGTCGACTTTCGATTGTTGAAAAAACTTTTCGAGATCATCTAATGTTTCAACAATAGGTTCTCCCATTATATTTAAACTCGTATTTAAAAGGACTGGATTGCCTGATAGCTTTCCATACTCTTTCAAAAGGCGATAATAGATATCATTTTGACCAGGTCTAACAGTTTGCATTCTTGAAGTGTTATCTACATGTAAAACTTCTTTTAGAAATTCTCTCTTATCTTTATTAACCTCAACAGCAAAAGACATATAGGGTGTTTCAAAAGAATCAGAGTGATTAAAATAATTCCTAGAGTCTTCTAGAGGAACAGAACAACCATATGGTCGAAAAGATTCTCTGAATTTTATCTTTGAATTAAGATAGTCTTTTAAGTTAGGAAAATCTGGTCTTGCTAAAATACTTCTATTCCCAAGGGCCCTCGGACCTGATTCACTGCGACCCTGAAACCAAGCAACAATTTTATTTTCAAATAATTCTTTAGCACAGTCCACTGCAATATTATTTGATTTTTTTAGCTCATAATCTTTGAATACTTTTTCTACATTACTATCGCCTGGAGTTGAGGTTTTAGGACCAAAGTATCCATTTTGATTATCTTTTTCAAAAGGAGTCCACTTGTTTTGCTGGTGATATTTATAGGATGCACACCCCAAACCAATTCCGCCGTCGCCAGGGAAAGGAGGAATGTAGACTTCCCGAAACTCAGTCCAGTCATATATTTTCATATTGGCAGTACAGTTTAAGGCACAACCTCCTACCATTACTAAATTCTCAGAGTCAGGCTTTAAGTCGTTCAGTACAGACTTAAGAAATTTTTCATATTCATATTGAGCTGTCGCAGCTAAATCCTGATAAAAATTCATATTTGGAGAAGTTTCCCATGAATCTTTTGAGTTTTCTTTGAATGCTTTTTTTTCCCAGTCTAAGTTCTCCAAAAAATCATAATACCCATTTTCTACAGGTAAAGGGGTACCAAAGGAGGCCAGCCCCATAACTTTTCCAGATGCTTGATTCGAGTTAAATATAAATTCTGCGATTTTTTCATAGAATATACCAACTCCAGTTGAGAAAGATTGCTTATCGTGTTTTTCACTTTCTATGAATTTTTGCCAATATTTTTTAACGAACTTTAAATTTCCATTTTTAAATCGATAAACAGTACATAACTCTAAATCTTCATGAGTACCTGCTGGATTAACAGTTAGCTCTTCACTACCATAAGGAAAATCTGACACAGAAGTCCCTGCTCCATCTAAAACGACAATACAACAATCTTCGAAAGGAGACATCAATACAGCTGACCAAGCATGAGCAAGGTGATGAGAAATGAATTCAACTTTGTCATTTAAATTTGTACAAAATTTATCGAGCCCCTTTTTTTTAAGGTATTCATAAAACGGGAACCTTTCTTCCATCATTTTCTCTTTGAGAGAAGGAAGAATAACATCTCTATTTTCGACTATTTCAGATATCTCTAAGTCATAGTTTCTCACCAAATTTTCAAGAGCTCTTTCCGGCCAAAGTCCACAAGCCTTTTTCCTTAATAATCTCTCCATTAATTGAATTTCAATTAAAGATTTATCTTTAGAAAGAAAAGATGCAGACGAATTATAAAGTGTTTTCCCTATCCCTAAATACATTTATCCATAACCTTAAAAAAGTCTGGAAAGCTTTTCTTCACATGATGATAGTTTGAGATTCTTCCACCGCCATTTCTCTTCATAAATAGGTATGCTGTCATAATCATGCGGTGATCATCGGGTGGATCATATGTGACCTGGGTACTAATAGTATTTTCACGACCTGTAATTTCTAAATCGTATCCATTTTTATTAAACTCTACGTTAAAGAGTTTTAATAATTTCATAATTTCTTCAAAACGATCGCATTCCTTATGCGTAAGAACTTCTAAGTTCCTCAATACACTCTTCCCTGGTGAGCAGGAGCTGATATAGGCCAAGGTTGGAACAAGATCTGGGAAGCCACTACAATCAATATCAAATGGCCTTATATTCTCACATTTCTCGACATTCAACCCGTCAGTGAAGCTATAATTTGCGCCAATTAGCTTAAGTATATTAAATATTTCTGAATCTGCTTGATAATGATCAATTGAATGACAATTTTTTATTTTCACAGAGTTGAGAGTTACCCCTGCAGCTATAGCGTATCCTAAAGAACTTGAATCAGCTGGAACAATAAATTCATTAACACCACTCTCTATTTCTTTTATGAGATCTAATGTCATTTCATAGTATTTTTCTGAAGATGAGATTCTATCAGGTTTCGATTGAACATCATTATGATCAAAGGTTGCCAACAGAACTCCCGAAATAAACTGTGTAGACTTTTCTGATTCGACAGTTACCTTTACTGATTGTTTAAAAGGTCCTTGAACTATAAACCCCTCATCAGTTTTTTCGACTTTAACTCCAAGTTCCCTCAAGGGACGGATAAGTTCTCCCATGGGTCGAGTTCGCATGGGCTTCCCCATGATCATTTCATATTCATTTTTCCCACGGGAAAGAAAGGGCATCAGAAATCTATTTGTTGTACCACCGTCTCCAGTCTCTATTTTTATAATTCCTTGTCCTTTTTCACATTCAGGAAATGAGTCTTTAATCACAAATTTTTCATTATCCTCAATGATATCCAGCCCTACCGTTTTCAGACTAGAAATCATTGTTAAAACATCTGTGCTATCTGGTAATCCTTTAATTTCTACTGGACCATTTTTGACTGCGGCAAGAATAAGTAAGCGATTCGCATGCGACTTAGAAGTCGGAATCAACAAGGAGGTATTTACATTACCTGGATTAATCTTAATATAGTTTAAAGGTTCTGAGCTCAAGGGCATTACTCTCTAAATCATTTCTAATTTCTAAAAAATCTTTTGATTTAATTACAATTTCACTATTTTTAGAACAAAGAATTAAGTCGATAGCACTCTTATTAGTTGTTTTTTTATCTTTCGTTAAATATTCCATTATCTCATCAATACGGAATGTTTTGTTATACCAAGGTGGTTCTTCAACAAGCAGTCCCAACTTTGAACAATACTTTTCCAAGTCAGTTGAAAGTTCCTTTGTTCCATAGAGTTTAATAATCAGGGCCATACCCCAAAGTACTGCTATACCATGTTTTAAGTCATAGATTTTTTCTAATGCATGTCCAAGAGTGTGCCCAAAGTTTAATAGTTTTCTTTTTCCAGATTCTTTGAGATCTTCTTTTACAATATTTTGCTTATACTTCATGCAATCTTCAATTAGTTCTAGTGAGGATATTCCTGATTTTACGGCCTCACCAATGGCTGGGTCTAGATAACAGTATTTTATCATTTCACCTAGACCACTTTGCATTTCATCCTCAGGCAATGTTTCTAAGAATTTTTTGCATACAAAAATATTTTCTGGTTGATGAAAACCTCCGATAAGATTTTTACCAAATTTAGAATTAATACCAACCTTGCCTCCGATAGAGGCATCTATCATAGAAAGAAAAGTAGTAGGCACAACTGACCATTTTACTCCTCTCAAAATTGTAGTAGCAACAAACCCTGCAAAGTCAGAGGTTGCCCCCCCACCGATTGCGAGAACATGACTATTGCGATGAACTCCTTTTTCTATAATAAATTCTAAGCATCTTTCATATTCTTCAAATGTCTTACAGTTTTCCCCCGGAGGAGATTTCCATAAAATAATTCGTTTGCCCTGGATATTTGAAATTTCTAATTGGCGAGAGTAAATATTATGAAGGTTAAGATCTATGATTATGATTAATGTATCTGTCTCTATAGATTCAATAGTCGATTTTAAATCATTAAATTCAACAAACTTATGCTTACTACTCATTCCACATTCCATTTAGGTATGCATTTTGCCTTAGATAGTGGTCTGCAAGAACAAGCTTCACCATAGCTTCAACGACAGGTATCGCCCTAGGGATTATGCATGGATCATGCCTTCCCTCTTTAGCTTTATCTCCAACAGTAGAAGTTGGCTTAAATGTTATTTTTAAGAGTATTCTTTTTCCGTTGCTGATGCCACCTTCAATTCCGCCAAAGTTTTCTTGATTTGAACTGGCACTAGAGCCTTCCACTTCTGCAAACTCTTCCCCTAGACCGTAACTAAAAGAGACAACTGCACCAATAGACATTAATGCTTTTGAAAAATCTGCTTTTAATTTATCAAATGAAGGTTCACCAAGACCTGAGGGACAATTATCTATAACAATTTTAACTGTACCACCTCGAGATTCTCCGTTCTTTTTTAATTCCAAAAGGTATTTTTCTATTTCAGAATTTTTAGATTCATCTGGATAACCATAAGGTAAAAACTCTTTCTCTAATTTATCTGGTATTTCTTTAAACTCAAATGGGCCTAATTTAGAAACAAAGGCCTTAACATTTATTTTACTAATTATTAGTCCAGCAAAATATCCACCTATAACTCTTGCTATAGTTTCACGCCCACTACTTCTCCCGCCACCTCGGTGATCTCGAATCCCATATTTCTGAATATAAGTTTCATCGGCATGACCTGGACGATACTCTTCTTTTAGTTTTTCATAGTCCTTACTTCTTTGATTTGTATTCTTGATAAAGACTGCAATGGGAGTTCCCAAAGTTTTATTTTCAAAGACGCCAGAGAGAATTTCAGCACTATCTGGTTCCTTTCTACTCGTTGTCCCTTTTACTTTTCCAGGTGCTCTTCGATCTAATTCCGTTTGAAGTTGGTCTAGGGAAAAATCAATTCCAGGGGGAACACCATCAACCACGACTCCAATCCCAGCTCCGTGGGATTCTCCAAAAGATGTAATACTAATCATTTTTCCGAAAGAATTTCCTCTCAAAACACCCTCATTTCAAGACGTTAGCACGGTGCGAAATTTTCTGCTACAATGTGCTGGCAGATTTAAAACGCCCGAACATTATCTCTCTAATCAGAACGTGTGTACAGCTTTTGGGTCAACTCTCACGGAGCCTGCAATGAATACTGAAGTAGTCAAAGATGTGGCGATCATTCAGAATATGTTTGAAAATTCTCGAACATTCAATTCACCAATTACGATTAATCAACCAGGTATCCAAACGAAGGCCAAGATTGTTGCCGTAAACATCAACACCAATGAACTAGTCATTAGACCTTTCTTCAGTGGAGGTTCTTTCCCTGAGTTTATTGATACTGGGGAAATTCTTATCAGTAATAAATCTAACAGTATTGTTTATCGCACAAGTTTCAGAGGTAAAGTCAGACCTTTTTTGGCCATTATTAAAATTCCAGATTTGCTCATTATTAGAAATATGAGACAGACAAATAGAACGAACTTAGAACATATAAGTCTCCCTGTTCACTTTAAAAACTTTACCATTTTTGATTATGTGCTTAGAAATCAGCAGATAGAAGCAAATATATTTGACCTCTCAGATAGTGGAATCGCATTAAGTACTGAATTCAATGAAATTGATAACTTCAAAGAAAATGACAAAATTATTTTCACACTAGTGAACGGTTATTCTTTTAATAAGAAAGTTGAAGGCCGATTGATCTACGTCAATGAAAATTCTGATTACCAGAAAGAACAAAATTTTAAGATAGGAATTGCCTTTTCAGATGATACATCAGGTATTACATTCAAAAAGTTCATAGAAAACCAAATAATTCTACAAAGTTGAAATTTTATGGCTCAAAATGATTTTCGAATTTTAAAAGTTGTTGATTCTCTCCTTCTCCAAATAAAGGGAATTGAAGAAAAAATTGATGATGAAATGGAAAGAATTAGCTTTATAGAGAGCCAAATTATTTCCAAGCAAAAAGAGCTAGAAAGTTGTAATTCTATATTAAAAGAAATTCATCAAAACTCTTCTCAGGTTGAAAAAGAATTACATGAAGTCGAAAATGAAATTGAAAAATCAAATTCTCATATGCTGAAAGCAAGTAGCCAAAAAGAAGTTGAAGCACTCGAGCACGAAAAGGAGAATTTGGGAAAAAAGGCTGAAGATCTACAAGAAACCTTGCTAAACCTTATGGAGCAAGATGAGTTAAATACAACAAAATCAAAAGAGCTTGATGAGTTTATAACCGGAGCATTATCTTCAAAGAAGGATATTCAACAAGAAGTTGATAAAACTACGAATGAGCTCTCAGAAGAAATTGAAGCATTACAAGTAGATTGGAAATCAGATGCAAAAAACCTTTCTGATTCCAGTAAGGCCATATTAAAGAATTCATTAAAGCAATTCAGTAAAAGTCATCCTTTTACTCACCTAAATGGAAACTCATGTAAGCTATGTGGGTACAGTTTAGACAGCACGCTACTTAGAGCAGTAGAAGATTGCAAAAATTTAGAGATTTGTCCTGGATGTAATAGGATTTTTATTATTAACGAAACTTAGTTAACACACCTTTTGTACAAGCATCAAATGTATATACAGAAGAAGCGATACTTAGAGTACTTATCGTTTCATTTACTAAATTTGTGATAAATGCTCTTCCAGTCATATTTTTGCTCTTACCACCTTCTTGGAAAATTCCAGAATACACAAAGAATGGTCCCTCTATATCGTATGTTCCCTTGCCTGTAGGTTTAGAAACGGCGACACTTGTTGACTCATAATAGACAAATTTTCCGCTACTATATAACTTAATCACACCTTCTTTTGCCCCAGCACAAAGAATTAAATCTTTTTTCTTCGCTGATTTTTGTAGAGAAATAGATTTAAGTTGTTTTTTAATATCTTCTAGTTCGTCTTTAGTTAGTGGAGAAGTTGTATCTTTTTTAATTGCTTTAAGTTTTGTTGTTTCATTTTTTAAACTTTTAATTTCTGTACTTGTTACATATGCAATCTTTTCAACATTTTCCTGCATCGCTATAACTTTTGCTGCAATATCATCAACCTGCTTATTGGTTTGGTATTGTCTAAAGTGAAAAAACACTGTCACGACAAGTAGAATGATAAGAGTAACCATTGTGTCTTTATTTAAATTCATAAAGCATACCTGACTGTTTAAGTAAGTATTAATTAAGTTCTTATACTATTTTACGGCCAAACTCTCATCTGAAGAATCATTTTTTCGTAAAAAAAGACTCTTAAAGTAATCTAGGCCCTTAACGTAACCTAAATAAGAACATGGAACAAAAATTAAGGTTACAGATGTTGAGAAAAGAAGTCCCCATGCAAAACTCATGGCCATTGGTTTGATAAAAGGATCTCCACCTGGGGCATGAGCAACAGGTAGTAGTCCTGCAACTGTGGTAAATGTGGTTAAAATAACAGGTCTAAATCTTGAGCGGCAACCTTGAACAATCGCCTCATTAATATCTGAGATTTGAGTTCTTTTCTCATTGATAAAGGTAACAAGTACAATTGAGTCATTTACAACAACACCAACGAGGCCAACGACACCTAACATGGCCATAAACCCAAGACTTGCTCCGAAAAGCTTGAAGGTAAAAATAACTCCAATCATTCCCAGAGGAATTGCAGACATTATGACTAGAGGTTGACCTAAGCTGCCAAACATCACGACTAAAATCAAAAAGATGCAAAAAACAGAAATCACAAAAGATTTAATAAGCCTTTCCATTGATTCGTTTGTATTTTTATTTTCGCCGCCAAACTCAAAAGTTACATCAGGGTGATCTTTTAAAATTTTCAATAAGAGAGGTTTCATGGCCTTAGATGCCTTACGAGGTGAAGTCAGAGTATTGTCTAAAGTTGCTGAAACTGAAAAGATTCTCTTCCGATCAAATCGCCTAATGACAAATGCTCCAGGTATTTCTTTAAAATCGACGACTTTTGCAATAGGGATTCTTCTACCTTGATTATTTAAGATATGAATTTTACTTAATGACTCTACTTGCCCCTTGGCCGTATCATCTAGCAAAATTTTAATCTCAATATCCTCATCATTTTCTCTGATTTCAGATAAAGCATCACCAGCAAGAGCTGTTCTTAATTCAAAGGCGATAGCTTTTGTATTGACCCCTAACCTTCGAGCCTCTTGGTCATTAACCGTTATTACGACTTGCTGTTTTCCTTCTTCAAAATCAATTTCTGTTGATGTAACACCCTCTTGACTCTTAAGACTCTCTTCTACTTTTCTACTCACAACCTTCAGTTCTTCGATACTTTCACCACGAAGTTCAATATCAATTGGTTTGCCTCTCGGTGGTCCACCTTGAACTTTCTTTGTTGTTACGACGAAATCTCGACCCACAAGATCTTTGGCCTGTTTTGTAAGTTCACTAAGTATTTCATCCGTTGAACGGTCTCTATCGCTCGGATCAGTTAAGTAAACGACTAACGATCCGTAGTGAGTTCCCAATTTTGTCCCATGGTCACCTAGCAGTTTGCCAACAGTGGACTTAATTTGCTCATATTCGTCTTTTTTAAGATCATTCATCGCCATTGTCTCAAGGCTTTTCATCGCGATATTCGTTTCTTTTAACTGGGTTCCAACTTTACCTTTTAACTGTAGGTAAATAACTCGAACATCATCTCCAGGAAATAATTCAAACCTCATTCCCTTCCCTACAAGTATGGAAACAATAAAAACAGATAGGAATATAAATTGAGTGATATACGGAACCTTAAGAAATTTTCGAACAGTTCTTTCATAATGGTTAACGATTGGTGCATACCATCTTGAATCTGCTTTTTTGTGCTTTAATCTTACAAAGTCATTGAGGTGGCTAGGTAAAATGAAAAAACACTCTATCCAACTTGCGAGAAGGCAAATAATAACCATCGCGGGAACCATCCATAAAAACTTCCCCATAATGCCGCCCATAAAAAAGAGGGCCCCAAAAGCAACGATAGTTGTGAGGATGGTAGCTGTAACTGGCTTAACTGTATCCAAAGCTGCCTTGCGAGCAGCTTCTTTTGGTTTCATACCATTCTCAAGGTATTGATAGTATTGTTCAGCTACAATAATTGAATCGTCGACCAGCATTCCAAGAACAATAATTAATCCAAACATTGAAATAAGATTGATCGTGAGTCCCGTGGCATCCATTATAATAAAGGATGTAAAAAATGCGATCGGTGCACCTAAGCTTGTAATTATAGATGTCGAAAAGTTTAAAAAGAGTAAAAGGCACCCAAGAACAAGAGCGATTCCAACTAAGCCATTATTTTTTAATACGTTTAATCGACGTTTTACATAGAAGCTCAAATCATCAGTGTATCGGTATTCAATCCCAGTAATAGAATTTTTTTCAAAGTAATTATCAATCGTATCTTGTACTAACTCAACAGACTTTAAGATGTCTGAGTTTTCCTTTGCTTTTATATCTAAGAAGACGGCTTCTTTTCCCTGACTTCTTAATAGAGTAGTTCCCTTTAAAGGTCTTCTTACAACAGAAGCAACATCTTTAACCAATACAGAAACTCCATTTGTATTGGATCTTACAACAACATCCTCAATCTCTTGAGTATTTTGAAACTCTGAGATTGTCCGAACAATAATATCACCGGTAGAAGTTTCGAGCTTACCGGCAGATAAATTGAGATTTCTATTTTTTATTGATGTTGCTATTTCACTTGGAGTGACTTCAAATTCATTAAGTTTATCGGGGTTAATTTGAATAACTATTTCATCAAGACGATAGCCATCTAACTCTACTCGAGCGATTGGTGACAAACTCTCCAATTGGTCTTGAATTTTTTTAGCATGCTTTCTAAGTACTGGGTAAGTCGCTCCAGTAAGCGGAACCTTTATAATACCTCTTGTTTTATTATCTAATGATCGAACCCTTGGAAGCTTAGCCTCATCAGGAAGGTCATCAACAGCATCAACTGCATTTTTGACATCATCTAAAACATCTTCCAAGTCTGCATCAGCCTCAACAGTTAAATAAACAATCGAACTCCCCTCAGCGGAAAGAGCATTCATTTCTTTTATTCCGTCAACGGCCTTGAGTTCTCTTTCTAGGCTTAGAGTAACAAGCTTTTCGACATCTTCTGAACTTGAGCCTGGATATGAGGTCGTAATTAAGATGACATCAAACTCAACTTTCGGAAACATTTCCTTTTGCAGAGTCCATGCACTAAATCCACCGACAATAAAAATCATAACTGTAATGAGATTTACAAGTAGAGGACGGTCTAGAAAAAAATCAATTATTTTTCCCATCACTTAATTGGCTTCCTTCAAGCAATACTCACCCAATGTTCCATAAAGATAAGCGAGACTAAAAATTACTTTTTTTCTATTTGAGACTGATCGAACAAACTGTTTCTCTGTTCTAATAAGTTCTTCCTCAGCTCTAATCACCTGATCTAAGTCAGCTCGCCCTTTGTTATATAACTTGTTATATTCTGCAAGGGCCCTAGAAGCCAAATCTCTTCTTATCTTTCCAGAAATGACATTCTTATTTAAGAGTTCTATTTGATCTTTAAAAAATCTCTCCGTGATTTCAACATTCGTACTAATCTTTGTTTTTCTTTGAGTTGTTAATTTCTTTTCTATTAATGTCTTTGATCGTTCAAGCTTCGCTGGACGAGACCACAAAGGCCAAGTTAAAGAAACTCCGATACTAGTCTCTTTCGTATCACTCCCTAGAGAACCTGAGCTTATTGATTTACTTCGCGTAGAATCGAAATCATTAGAAGTATAACTTCCTGTTAACGAGACTGATGGAGTAAGCGAGTTATCCTTTCGACTATATTCACTTTCTAAAATCTGTAACTTCGTCTCAAGAGATTTAATCTCTTTGTTTCCTTCAATATTGCCACTAGGAAGGTTTTCTTTTGACACTGAATTTAAACCAAATGCCTTAAACTCATTAGACTGCACTTTTCTGTGTAGATTTTTCCCAAGAGACTCGAGTGACTTTTTCAGAGAAATTTCAGCATTACGAAGTTCTTCTTTCTGAAGTTCTCGACTACCCTTCGCTTGATAGAGATCAACTCTTTCTTTTAAACCATCTTTCACTCTTCTTGTGACAAGAGACTCTCTTCTTTTGGCACGTATTAATGCTTCTTCTTGCAGTTTCAATAGCGCAAGAGAAAGTTTTACATCAACCCACGAAGAGGTTAACTGCAAGAGGCCTTTTTCCTTCTCTGTGCTTAGGAGGACTTTTTTAAGTCCATAGTACAGTTCAGCCTCATGAATTTCTGATCTATCATTTCTTCCTAAAAAGTTTTTTCCTAAGTCTTGAGAGTAAGAGACAGTTTGAGAAAACCCGTATGTTTTCCCGTTGAGAGTACCAAAAAAGTTACTCCCCGAGAGGCTCCTCATTGTATTTGAAAAACTAAAATTTCCACCCCAATCAAAGTTCTTAGTAACACCCAGAGTATGATTGTTAGACTTAATTGGATTCGAAGTTAAAGTTGACGATGACTCTAATCCACTATCATCAATCGACCCCTCGTAAAACAAACTCCAATAGCGATAAGCATCGATAAGTTCTAAATCAATTTTTGACTGTTCAGTGTCTATCTTCTTTAAATCAATCGCCTGATTAACTCCAAGAAATTCACTAGAAATCTTATGTAGTGTCGATGCTTCAACACCTAAACTTATGACTATTGAATGAATAAAAATGAACCACTTATTCAAGCTTTCCTCCGGTCTTTTATAAGCCTATTTTTATCATGAATTGGTTAATTTTGACTAATTGAGAGGCACTCTCCTAATCCAAAGACAAACTGTTGACACAATGAACAAGCAAAGGCATAAAACTAGACGCCGAGATAAGGGGATTGTCGCCGGTGAGCTTGCTCACGGGAGGAAAGTCCGGACACCATATGGCAGCGTAGCGGATAACGTCCGTCCATCGTGAGATGAGGACAAGTGCAACAGAGAGAATGTACGGGCATTGAGCCTGGTTGCGGAAACAGGAGCGCCAGGGGAGCTGACAGTAGTGAAAACAGGTAAACTCTACGCGGTGCAAGTCCAAATAGGCCTGTGTAAACTTCGGTTTGGAGGACGGCCAGTCCAAGCAGGCGGGTAGGACGCTCGAGCCCTGGAGCAATTCAGGGCCTAGACGAATGACGGTTCAAGACAGAATCCGGCTTAAACCTTATCTCGGTTTTTATTCTACTTCAGCACTAACACCGTAATGATCAGAGATATGTGAAGTCACATACTCATCTCTTGAAATCTTAACTTGAACTTTTTCTTTTAAAACAACAGCTGTTGAAGATGCCTGAGCATTCTTAACAAAGATGTGGTCAATGAGAAGGTTATCAAATTCTTTTGGATCATTACCTTCATTAACAAGGTTGTTCTTATTACAGTATGAACACTCTGGACTCATGCTTGAGACAGGATCAGAATAACCAGCATCTAGAAATTTTTGACAAGACTCTTCAAATTCACTTTCAAGTCCGTTGGACTCATCTTTAAATCCACAGTTGAAGTCACCCATAAGATATGTTGGCTTATCTGATTTTGTATTTCCTATCAATTGCTCTACTTGTGCAGAGTTTTCTTCAGACCAGTTTTCAAATTTTCCAGCATAAGGAGCTGTCCCATCTAAGTTTGCAGTTAAGTGAGTACAGACAACGGCATGATCTTTTCCACCATGTTCAACTTCAGCATAAAGAGCAGCTCTTCTATTGAGAAAAGAAATATCAGAGAAGTCGATCACTTTCGTATTCTTAAGAGGTTTCTTAGAAAGGATTAAAAGGCCTGTACTTCCCTTATAGGCAAACTGTCCGGCAGGAATAAAAGGATTTAGGACTGACCAAAGGCTGGCAATAGTACTTCTTCCAACTTGGGCCATTAAACCTTGAGCACATTCTCTATTTGAGTTCTTTAAGTTCTCAAGTGCAGTACCGCAATCATTGATAATACATTGAGTGAACTCATCACCATCTAATCCACCACACTTGTCTTTCATACACTGAACAAATTTTCCATCACCAAAGAGGTCTTTGACTCTACAAGTTGGTCTTCGCTTTGATCTCGTTTGTTTGATTTTTTTTGAAAAGCTATGTGGATAAGCATCCTTTAATTTTTTGACGATCTTCTTCTTGTCTTTTTTTGTCCAAACTTCTTGAAGACAAACAACATCTGCACCTTGATTTTTAACACCATTGATTACGTGAGGAATTCTCTCTTTTGCGTACATAACAAATGTATGTGCCAGTCCCGCATTATAACTCGTTAGTTTCAACTTAGCTGACGGTGAGGCCATAAGTTGAGTTGCCATAAGCAAACTTAGGATAACGATCATCTTTTTCATTGGTGTCCCCTGACTACAAATCTATTTTTTTAAAAACCTTTAAAGTACTTGTTGCATGATTCGTTTTCTTAGGGTCACTCGCTACAAACTGAAAATTACCTTTCAGTTTTAAGTTCACAAACTCAGCTTCAGAGAGCCTAAGAATCCGGTTCGTGATCTTATACTTGGTAATCGCCGTTTTAAAGGCTTTTAAACTTTTTACATCTATTTTCTTTGATACTTTTAGGGCAGGATACTGTCTAAGCCCTTGATCTGTGGTTGATAAAACAAAGGTGGGAAGCTCCCATTGACCAGAGAGCCATTCTTTTTCATGTTTTTGGTAACTTAGGACCTTTTTTCCCTTCGTTACCACAATCCTTACCAGCTCCAAATCAAACGATTCCTGGGTCTTTTTACTGATAATAGGAAACGCGAGTGGCTCACTAGATTTATAAGCAACGCAATTTCTGCTTAATGGACAAAGGTCGCATTCAGACTTTCTGGCCTGACACCAAGTTCGCCCAAGATCCATGAGTGCTTCATTTATATTTCGAGGACCAAGTTCTTCAAGGTCTTTAAGAATTTTTCCGTCTTCAAATCTTTTATGGATTTCTTTATGAAGTTTTGGTCCTTTCTCTATTTTTATTCCATAAATTCTGGCCAAAACTCTTTCCAAATTCGCATCAACGGCCAGAGCTCTTTTATTTTTACCAATTCCAATCAGGGCAGAAGCTGTGTAGGGACCTATTCCATTAATCTCTAACAGAGACTCATAGTTCGTTGGGATTTTTCCCTTGAAGTTGTTTTGAATATCGATTGCGGCCTTACGTAAATTGCGTGCACGTCGATAATAACCAAGTCCCTTCCATGACATAGTAACTTGCTCTTCAGTAGCATCTGCTAATGATTTTATATTTGGGTATTCACTTATGAATTTTTCGAAATGTTTGAGAACTGTAGAAACCGTTGTTTGTTGCAACATAATTTCACTTACCAATGTTCGGTAAAGTGTTCGTTTCTTTCTCCAGGGCAATTCGCTGAACTCAGAGCCCGACCAATTTATTAACTTTTTAAACATAGGGGAAAATAGCTTGGCTGACTTTGGCAGTCAATGAGCTTTCAATAACAACTTTTTAGATTTCTCTTAGACCATTTCGAAAGATCTGCTGAAAAGAATGGCTTTGTTCCAACACCAACAATTTTAGCGCCTAACATATCAAGGTAATCTTTTAGCTGAACTGACATCTCATCAATATCAGTAATGATAACGAGATGTTTGGCCTTTGAACCATCGATCCACTTCGTAAGTCGTTTAGTATTATTATCACCTTTATAGGTGCAGACTGAATTGAGGCTTGAGACTTGTTTAATTGAAGTATTGTAAACAGAGAACGAGACACCTTTTTTGCAGTCTCTTCGAAGCTTTTCACCAAAGGCCCTTCTCTTGCAAAATGCATCTTTGTGATTCCAATCAACTTTTCTCATAGAAGTACTGACGTCAAACCAGATCTCAAGTTCACCAGGCTTTCCTTCTTTCCTACTTTTTCCACAGAAAATATCGAAGTAGTTACCCTTCTCACACTTAATCAGATTCGTTTCTAGGGAATTAATAGTCTTTACCTTAGATTGCTCAGAAACAGCTTCTCTCTTTTTAGGTTTCTTACTATTGTCTTCTTCCTCATTGGGAATAAATCCATGTTGAGGATGAAAACAACCATCGCCCATAGGAACACAACCTTTAGGTTGTGAAGCCTCCGCAATTAAGGCCCCAAAAGGAGTGGGTGTTACTAGATCGAGAACGGCCTTTGAAGACTCTTCTGTTAGAAAAATAAATGTAATATTGTCAGGCGATGCATGAAGCATCGGTGAGATAAAAATGAAAAGACAAAATAAAATACTCTTCAAATTTCTAAACCCTTCTGACGAAAGTAACGGAAGAGGTTGTTACCGATATCAACGATGACATCTCTACCTTCCATATCTAATTTAAGGAAGTCCATCATGTAAGCCTTCTGCCGAGGAGAGAGTGATTTAAATAAATCGTGAAGAGAGTCTGGCCCTTCGCCCTCCGGCTGAAAACTCATTGTTTGAGTTCTTCCACCAACTTTTACTTTTGCTTGCGTAGGTCTTTGTGCACTTCCTCCGCCAGCTTGACCTCCACTAAGTGCACCTTCTAGCTCATCTTTAAATTCATCATGACCTTGGTCGGAGGCCTGATCAGTTGATCTACGGTTTTGAGGTCCTGCTTCAAACTGGGAGGTATCCTCTCCCCCTTCAGACTTATAGAACTTCACAAGTCTTATAAAGCGGTCTGCATAAGGCTCTTCGACAAAATCGATGATTTCATGAAGTGGGATATTAAGTTTTGCAACGATCTTCGCTATCATTTGCGGGTTGAGATCAGTTGTTTTCTTATTAAGGAAGCGCGACATGGTCGAAACTCCGACCTCAGTTAGCTCCGCCAGATCCTTTTGAGACATGGGTCCACGTACTTGCATATACTTACGTACTGCCCCTAGAAACATCTCCAATTGGTTGTTCTTAAATTCTGCCATACTAAACCCCCTAAATTGCTTGTCGGAATGCAAAAATATTTCTTGATGCAATTTTATTACTTGACGCAATGGGTCAGAAATTGTATTATGCAATTAGGCAATGACAAACATTGCTGGGAACACAGGCTCGGGGGATACGATGAACACACTGACAAAATTCTTCAATCCTTTTTGGAACGACTCTTACACTAATGGACAGTACGAAGTTATTGAAAACGAAGTACTAAAAGCTAGTGATCTTAAGGGTTTGACCATCTCAGGTTCACTCTTTTCTCTCACTACCTTTAAGAATGTAACCTTCGAGTCCTGTGTTTTCTTTGGTTCGAGAATGGAGAATTGCACGTTTGTAGATTGCAAGTTCATTAATTGCGACTTCCAATTTACAACGGCTGAGCATTGCAATTTTGAAGCAGTAAGCTTCTCAAATTGCAAATGGGACGTCAGTCCTATTAGAAAAAATATCTTTGAAGATTGCTTATTTGATGACAAGACGTCGTACTTTGCCAAGAAGGCAAGTAATTTCAACAAGTTATCCTCTTGCATGACGCACAGAGAGGCATTTCGAAGTCAAGTTGGACGAAGAAAGGAAGAGATCACGGAAAAACAAGAAGTTACGGCCACGCAATTACCTCCAATTCCATCGGAATTAGAGGAGGCCTTGATCTCAACTCCCATGGAGGGATTTAAAACAGCAGCATAAATAAAAAACAATTAAATAACCGGCAACGAATAACTGTTCGTGTAGCTTCAAGGAATATTTAAGCCGGAGACAATTCTATATGAATTACGAAGCTACCTACCTTTAACCAGATTCGAATCAAGGATTGATTCACTGGCCAATTCAAGAGCACATCTACATCCCGGGGAAGCAATTCCCCGGGACCCTACCTCACTCTTTTATTTCAATGAAGTTTCTAAAAGTTTTCTTGTGGACTTGCTTAATGCAACAGATTTTTTAGGATCAATCTTCGCTTTAACATTTCTAACCAATGTTTCTAGATTAAGTGAATAATTATGATGTTTCTTTTTTCCTTTCGAAACGAGCTTAAGCATAGTGAGTGGTTTCGTATCAACGCTAATCCAAAACTCAACAGTTTGACCGTTATTAGAAATACTATATCGATGGGCCTTTACTTTGCCTGCCGGTACTTCAACTTCTTCAGTATTTTTTAAATGTTTATTAATTTCATCAAAGCTTCCAAATAGAAAATCCGTCATTTGAACTCCATCAGCACCTTTTATATGTTTACTTTCCATCGTTTCAGGATTCTTCATATTGTCTGAGAGAATATAACCTTTAGTGAGTTTAAGAGGTCCCTTACTTCCTTTTTCTAGCCTAAACTGTTGCCATAATTCCTGCTTAATAAAGCTATTTTGGGATTGAATATAGTATTCAATATCCAATGAGTCCTTCTCTACTTTTGTTGTATATATAGACACTGTTGCATCGGCCTGATCTTTAGATTTCATATAGTATGTTTGACCAGAACCAACTTTGTAGAGGCCTGTAAAATCATCAGCGACAACTGAACTCGTAAATAAGAGTAATAAGCTTACAAATAAACTAATCTTCATTTTCTAATTCCTTGAGGTATTCATTTCTCTCTTCTAGATATTTTTTTCCCTTCTTCATAGAGTCCTGAAGAAGCTTCATTTGTTCCGGAGTTATCTGCTGATTATTTGAATTATTAGTTGAAGATGAACTTGTATTACTCACACCCATAGAAGAGTTATCGTAATCCTTAACTTTCAATCCTCCACCTGAAGGCTTTTTCTTTTCTTTTTCCAGCTGTTCAATTTTCTGCTTCATTAGTTCAATTTGTTTTTTAAGATTTTCTTCATCGGAAGCATAAAGACCAGCTCCTACAATGAGGGAAGAAACAAATGAGAAAACGATGAAAAACTTCATAAAACCTCCGTTCACTATCATTATAGAGGTTTTCAAAAAGAGTTCACCTAGAAAAGAAATTACTCTCTATAAAAGCAACCAATAGACTCGGTATTTCGACGAGAAGAATTAAGAACCATATATCCGACTTCAACTGCATTTCGAAGTCCAATTAAACTGTCCTTCAATTTTGCATTTTTATAGAATCGTTGAATTTCATCAAACAATTCTCTAAACATTGCATTGGCCCTTTGAAGTCTGTTACCTGATCTCGTAATTCCAACATAATTCCACATGGTCTGTTTTAAAGTCATCCAATCTTGTTCAATAAGAGCACCATCACTCTCCGCCGAACCATCGACCCAGTCATGAATCCTGGAAGAATCATAATGTTCAAGAGAGTTTAAATTTTGGGAAATTGATTCAGCAGCAATATATCCCCAACTAAGTCCTTCAAGTAATGAAGTCGAGGCCAAGCGATTTGCACCATGCAAACCAGTGCAAGCAACTTCCCCAACGGCATATAAATTTGGAAGGTTTGTTTTACCAACTAAGTCAGTTTTAACTCCACCACATGTATAGTGAGCAGCTGGTACGACAGGTATTGGCTCTTTAGTAATATCTATATTCTTTTTAAGACAGTGCTCATAAATAGTTGGGAATCTATCTTTGATCCACTCAGACCCTTTATGACTAATATCTAGGTAAACACACTCATGTCGAGTGGCAATACTTTCTTCGACGATACTTCTTGCGACAACATCCCTTGGCGCCAGTTCTTTATCCGGATGATACTGCTCCATAAAGGGAGAACCTTTTGAGTTGAGAAGAATTCCTCCCTCTCCACGTATCGCTTCACTTATTAAAAATCTACGATGAGAAGAACTATCGAAGAGTGTCGTTGGATGAAACTGAATAAATTCCATATTTGTTAATGTTGCTCCAGCTCTTTTGGCCATAGCGTGTCCATCACCCCTCGCTGATTCTGAGTTCGTATGGTGTAGATAGAGAGAACCAATTCCACCAGTAGCCAAGATTGTAGTCTTTGCCAATATTTTATCGACTCGTTCTCTGTCTTGATTAAAGACATAAGCACCAACAACTCTATTTTCTTCGTATCGACTTTGAATTGTCGTTCCATGGTGAAGAGGAGTTAATAAATCAATGGCAGTATGACCACAAAGAAGACTGACATTTGGAAAACGTTTTTTATCTTTTAGATAATTGAGAAGAGAAACCTGGATTTCTTTTCCTGTAAAGTCACCCTTATAAAGAATTCTTGAAGTGCTATGGGCTGCTTCTTTAGTGAAAAGAAGATTACCGTCTTTATCTTTTTCAAAGTCAGTTTTTGCTTTTTCGATGAGAAGCTCATTTAAGATTTGCCCAGATTTACCAGTCATAATGGCGGCGGCCTTAACGTTACTGGTATAGCTACTGGCTTTTTGAATATCATCAATAAGAGTTACATCTTCATCAGTTGGGGAGATAATTCCACCTTGGGCCCAATATGTGTTTGAGATATTGGGGTCTTTCTCACGAGTGATTATTCCTATTTTTACATTTTTTTCTGCGAGTTTTACAGCAGCAGATAATCCCGCGACTCCACAGCCAATTATAAGAACATCAAACTCGACTGTATTCACGAGAGTGGCTCCAACTTAAGAGAAATATCTACTCTTTCAGGATAACTCGTAATGAAGCCAGCACTGATCGCATCAACACCTTCAATCAAATAAGTTTCGATATTAGAAAGATTTACTCCTCCTGAAACTTCGTAAGTACAATCTAGAGGTTTAATGGCCACAGCTTTCTCAATCTCATCAGGGCTAAAGTTATCTAACATGACATGGTTAATTCCAAGATCGAATGCTTCTTTTAATTCATCGAGATCATGAATTTCGACTTCGATAGGTGTATAGAAGCCTCTTTTAGATCTAAAAAATTCTACTGCTTTAGTCACTCCACCAAAAAACTTTTTGTGATTGTCTTTAACCATCCACATATCTGCTTGACCTAAACGGTGATTATATCCACCACCGCAAACGACAGCATTTTTCTCTAAGGCCCTAAGTCCAGGAGTCGTTTTTCTTGTATCAAGAATCTTGATACCTTTTGGTTCAGCCTTGTTAACGAGTCTTTTTGTTGAAGTTGAAATTGCACAAGAACGTTGAAGTAAATTCAAGGCCAATCGCTCTCCCGTTAGAGCAATGTTAAACGGAAGTGAGAATGTATATTCTTTTTTATCAGTCTCTTGAATCCATAAACCTTCATCATTTTTTAAAATCTCATGATCGATATGGTTTCCGCCAAGATGCATGAAGGCCAAAGCGAAAAATTCACCACCAGAGAGAACTAAGTCAGACTTTATCTTGAGACGACAAAGAACTGGATCAGTTGGAAGGTCTTTCATATAAACAAGGTTTCTATCGAGATCATCTTCTCGATACAAAGTTTTAAAAAAGTCCGAATAGGCCGAATTCAATATATCCATCATTCACCTGCGTTTTTAGTGTCAAAGGACTTCATAACCTCCTTTTTTCAATAAGTTAAGTCTCTTAAACGGCTTTTAGTACTTTCAATAGTTTAGATGATGCTTAAGCTTAAGATTTCTTATTTTTTGTCCTTTTTATTGATTGTTTTGGCCTTTGAGATAAGGCCAAAATCCTCATTTAAATATGTAGAAAAACCTCACTTCATTAAGAAAATTCAGTCCTTTTATATTGATAAGTATGAGGGTGATGAATCATCGAGGTTACTTTCAGGGTTGTTAACTGGAAATAAATCTAGGCTTAAGCATAAAACAAAAAGAACTTTTAAAGTTTTGGGCATTTATCATCTACTCACAATCTCTGGGCTTCATCTTACTTGTTTTTTATTTCCTCTGTATTTAGCGAGAAGAAAATTTAAGAGTAGGTTTTTAACATTTCTTATTGCTCTTATTTCTTTGTCTCCACTTTTACTACCAGGTTTCAACTCACTAAAGAGAGTCGGTTTGCTTCATTTCATTCATCTAGTATTCCCACGAGTTCCAAAAAGTATTTTATTCATACTAGTATTTGGTATTGATATATTAAGAGGGGGTTATATGGAATCGCCTTTAAGTTTTGCTTTCAGCTTTCTATTTATGAGTTTTTTCTTTTTAAATAAAAATAAAATTGTACCGATTTTTTTACTTCTTATAATGGGACAGGCATTAATCTCAAGTGTAATGGGAGATCCTTTTTCGATTATTGGCTCCTTCATTGGCATAACCTTAACCACTTTATTTGGATTCATCTTTCCGTTCATCATACTAGGATCTATTAGTTTTTTTGGATTAGATCATTTTCTCTGTTCACTATTTTTAAAAATCATTAATTTCATAACAATTGTCTTAAAAGATACTCCTACTTTCTTTTTGACTCCTGAATCTTGTTTAATTCTCTTTTTTATCTGGTCAAATAGACGACATAAAAAGTTATGTCTTTATAGTCTAAGTATTATCCCGGGAATTTTAAATTAGTCCTTCTCACAAGAGCTAGCTTTGCTATAATGACGGTATGAAAGACCTTTACTTAAATTCATACTCTGAAGTCACGGCCTACAAAAGATTAGCTAGGCCTCAGTTCATGAAAAATGAATTGGTTTTTATTGATTTCAATCCATCACTGACTAAGGCTGAAGTAGAAGAAGCATTTCAACTTTATTCAAAAGATTGTGACAACCTAATACTCAAGAAAACTACTGACGATCAATTTCAATATTTAAATCCTTACATCAAAGGAACTTTAAAAAAAATCTATTCAACAGAAGACCTTCAGGGAAAATCTCAATATTTAGAGATCTTTTTAAATTCTGACAACATCGATTCCTTTTTAAACTCGGGTGAATCTGACTTCCAAGAATGTTTATTTCTTTTTTTAAACCCTGGGCAATTAGCATTTCAAGATATAGAGAAAGTAAAAAACCTTATTAATCATTTAGTAGCGCTAAATCAAAAAGTTAATTTCTCACATGGACATCGTTTACATTATCAATGGGATGCAAAAGTATTAAATCCGTCGAGAGGCCCTCTCCAAGTTGATATTGATCTATCAAATGGTTGTACTCATAATTGTCAATTCTGTGGGTTATATGCAGACTCTGTTATCCACAGACAAAAATCCCAAAATAAGGGACAGTTACCTCCTGAAGTTATTGCTATACAAAAAGCAAAGATTCCAAAGGAAGAAGCTCTAGAAATGATAGACAATCTCCCTCCTTCAATTGAAAGGATTACTTTCGGAGGAGCAGGAGACCCATATACCCACGGACATATTCATGAAATTATATCTCATGTTCGAAACAAAGGCATATCGGTAAAGACATTTACAAATTTCGCTTATATCTCAAAAAAAGACATAGAAGAACTTCATCACCTCTCTAGTGATGACAAAGAAAGCTTGGCCTTCATCATTAATTTAAGTGGAGCAACTGCTGAGACATATATTAAGACTAGACCCAACCAAACAAAAGAATCTTTTGAGAAGATAACCTCACTCATTCGTTATGCTTCTGACCTTATCAAAAGAGATGGTAAGGGTTTTTATATGACCTTGATGTGTGTAACAACAAAAGATAACTATCACGAAATACCTCATCTTGTTGCTCTTTCTAAATCTCTTGGTTGTCAAAGACTTTGGATAAAGCCAATGGAACTTCACGATGAAGAGTCATTTAGACTTCTTATCCCAGAAGAGAGTTCTCTTGATTATATACTTAAGGCCAGACTTACTCTCCATATGGCGGACCTTTTAAATGTAGAGATTTTCGAACGTGAGATTCTTCAGAGAATAGTTGAAAATAATAGCGAGTTGATAGACGAGCATGAAAAATCAAACCCTATCGAAAAGCAAGTAAAAGAGCTGGCCTCAAGTCATCCAGAGACCTTTGAGTGCCTAACAGGTTCTGTTAAATCGATTAAGAGTTACCGAGTCATTTACGATAACATTTTTGAGACAGCTCCCTATAATGAGTCCCCTATCAAAGTAGATGATATTCTCATTCGGAAAAACATGGATCTATGGGAAGAGAAGATTGACTCAGACAATTCAAAAGAGTTTAGCACTAATTCAAATCTTCCAACCGAAGTATATGACTCTCAGCCTTGCTATATTGGATACAATTATATGAGAGTTCAAGTAGATGGAAAGATTACTCCATGCTGTAATTTAAATTTAGAGATTGGTGATATCAACAGATCAAATCTGGATAGTGTTTGGAATGGTGAAAGAATGGCGAAGTTTCGAGATAAGATGTTAAAGATCAATGAGTCCAAATGTCATCATACAGAGAAACTCTATTCTGTCTGTCATCAATGTCCGCATCTCTATTCAAATAGACTTTTCCATCAGCTTAGAAACAAAAACTAAATTTCATCATAGAGTTCGCGACCTAGAGGAAAATCTCTTCCGGCGACTTGCTTTCCATCTTCAAGAAATTCAATTCGACTAATGTACATTCTTTCTGTCATCTCTTTAATTACAGTAACTTTATCTAGGCCATTTAGATTGTCCCATTTGGCGATACAATTATATCCAAGTCTCAACTCTGGATTTTTTGGGTCTTGGCCAATACCTTTTAAAAAAGAGTCTAATTCTCTACTGACTCTTTCATGATCAATAAAGTCGAACCAAAATATATCAAATTCTCCACTCGTAATTTCTAGAGGTTGAATTGCTGGTTCGAATATTTCTTCATCTTCATCATTAAAAACTTCAAACCATGTTTTTCCAATTTGGCAGTAATGAAGGAAGAGATCACCAAACTCAATTTCCATTGAGAAGTCTTTCACTGATTCAGGTGGAAGTTTTGTTCGATTTGAACCATAGAATTCGGTAAGTATTCCTGCGGCTCCACCGTCATCTGATCTAATCAAGGCCTCTGACTCATGAACAACATGATTGATTCCACAAACTGCAGATCTAACTGGGGCTGAAGCATTTGTATAATATTCTGAATCTTCCCAAACACTTCCTCTTAATATTTCGAAGTGGTGGTGCATGATATTTAAGAAGTCTTGAGTCGGCGGTCCCTCTGCCCACTCTCGAATATAATACCTTCTGTCTTTATTTATTATTTCGATGCATTTATTCATTAGAGAGTTTAAAAAATGAACATCTCTGTATCCATCTTTGTAGCCGACGAATTTAGTAAAGAATTCAAAATCATTATCTAAGTTATGTAAAAGCTCACGACAAAAGGCTTTTGAGCTTACTGTCTCTCTCATGGTCCATGTATCAACTAATTTGTCAGAATGGTCATCTCGATTACTGAATGTAATTTTTATCTGCTTAGTCATCTTGTAGGACTCTCCCTCTGACCATTATAATAGAAGATATCATTTTATGTAATTTTTAGGATCAATTCTATGAAACAAAACAAGATACAAATTATAATCCTCGGTGTGACTTTAACTTTAATTGTTATTTTTACCGTGAACCATTTCAATAAAACAGAACAATCAAATTCCAAAAATCCATTTCTATCTGTAAATCAAGGTGATTCTATTGAGAGAGCACAAGTAGAATCGAGTATCGATCCAGGTTCATTGTATCCTTCAGATTATGTGGTTGGTAAATTTAAAAAAAATATTATGAAATTTAAAGATTTCCCAACCAGTGCAAAGTTTGATCTGTATAGAATAAAACAAGATGCCTACATGAGAAGTCTAATTGCTCTAAAAGAAACTTTTATTATTATGTATAATTATGTCGATTCTAAGATGGGTTATCCACAAATCCTTCCCAATATCGCGCAACTCCTAGCTATAACTCCACCCACAGAAGAATATGTCGAAAAGTATTATGAAAAAGTAAAAAAGACATATCCTATTAAAAACAAAAATGCTGCTCTCATTCAACTAACTCAAGATATTACTATCGACTGGCACTCAAAAGCTTTCTTCAAAAGATTAAAGCAACTAGAGGATGATGAGTTATTTAAGATTTATATTCTTCCCCCCAAACATCCTGAGCTTTCATTTGTCGACAAGAAGGATATTGCGACTCTTGGAAACAAGATAGACGCAAAGTATACCCTTGAGATCTTTACAAATTATGGATGTAAACGATGTGTACCTCTGAACCTTCAGGTTTCTAACCTCTTCAAAGTGCTAAAAGATGATCTCTTGATTAAACAATTTATTATTTCTCCTCCACCTCCTCCTGCCTCTACTCAGCGAGATCTCCTCGAAGACAATATTGGTCATTATATGACTTGTGCCTTAAAGGAAGACGCTGACACTTACTGGAAACTTCATGTAGATATTATTCAAGATAAAGAACTACTTTCACAGATGTCCAAAAATAATGATGAGTCAGAATTATTGATTTCAGAATTATTTAAAAAACATCTAAGTAGTTCGAGTCATGAAAGTTGGGAGCTTTGTACACAAAATAAAAGAGAAAAGAAAACGAACAACTCACTATCAAGGTTATTAGTTACTATGATGGGAATTAAAATTCAGCCGACCTATTATCTTAATGGAAGATACTTAGAGGTAATCAACGGAAATCTTTTGACCTCCATAAAGGAGGCCCTAAGAAATCCGAATTGGAAATAGTATTTTTGATTGATTAAGGTTTAATGTCTGTTGCACATTGAACATAACCATTATGAATACCCCTAACTTTGTTTAAGTATCCACAATCTACATTTGGAATTCGAGTTATACAATTTGCCCTAGGGTCAGTTCCGCCAATACAGAACCGACTCTGAGTTCTAATATAACTCGAGGCATACATATAAGAATCCGTTCTAATATAAGAACTTGTTCCATATGCTCTAATGTAACTATTCGCTCTAATGAATCCCAATGAATACACATAAGCATCAGCTATCACACCATTGTTGGCATAGACATTATTACAGTGATTATTGTACCCACAGTTTTTAACATAATAAACACATCTACCGCCACTCCAAGTTCCATAAACAGCCGCAGCATAAGAGGTACCCGTATAACCAGTTCTTATCTGAAGTCGAGTACAATAATTTTGCTGAATCACTCTTAGGGCTGATCCGGCTTCATTAAAAGTCGTATTTAAAATATCACTTGCGATCTGTCCACGTGTAGTGGAATCAGGTGCGAGTGTATTTGCAATTCTTTGTCTAACCCAGCCTGTAGTTGCAGCATAGTTATCAGGTGGAACCTGGTTAATTGATGGTTGTCCAAGTGTTAAGTATCCAGAAATATCTCCATTTCCATTAACATCTATATTTCCATCAATACGAGTGTTTCCATTAACATCTAACTGTACAAGTGGGTTTGGCTCATTGATACCGATACGGTTTGATCTACCTGTAATTTTTGATGCGGCACCAGTACCAAGTTGTAGTGTTGCACGGTCACTATTTGCATCACCTCTTAGAGCTAGAGTGTTAGCGACATCAACATCGTGAAAGGCAGTATCATCACCAACCTTTAATAGTTGTCTTGCAATTGGCGCACCTTCATCCCTAATATCTAAACCATAACCAGTATTGCCAATGTTTCTAACTGTCATACCTTGGGCAGCGACAACATCACCTGATTGTCCAGCTGCAACACTCACGGTATTTAAATCAGTGGCTTGATTAAAACCTGAGTAGAGACTACCGTTAGTGAAGACACCATTACCTACAGATCCATTTCTAATATTATTTAATGCCGCTGAGTTATCAGAACCAACAAAGAGGTTCCCTTTAGCGACAATACCACCTTGAGCAAAGTCTCCAGCAACTGCTGAAGGAACATCATTTGTTCCGGTAGCCACATCGGCTTCAAAACCTACAAAGAGATAATTTTGAATATGAGCTAAACCTTGAGTTCCATATAATGGATCTGCCTCAATTGGAGAAAAATAAGTTAAAGCAGCAGGGTCAGTCTCAGCCCCGTTATCATAACCAACTTCTAAATTATTTTTTAGTCTTGAATTACCTTCTACTAGAAATTCCCAACTAACAGATTCATTATTAAGCGTATCGGCAGGATAAGCTTCAGTTAACTTACCAACCGCTAAGTTCTTACAAGCACCATCAGTATCAACAGTACCACCTAGGGCCTTACAGGCTGCATTCACATAATAATCTTCAGAAACAAAACAAGATCTAAGTTCACCAGTAGTACCGCCGGCTCCAGCTCTTGCAGGGTCAGCAGCATCCCAAACAGTAATCATGATATCGAAGTTTTTAACAACTTCAGCAGGTCCCCAAGAAGCCTTTAAAACATCGTTACTTGGATCGGCATCACCTCTGTCATCTACAGGACCTTGTTTTCTTATCTTTATACCAACTCGAGCACGAGTTAGTTGGTTCATGGCACCAACAGGGTCAGCCGAGTGAAGTTTAATTTCTAAAATAGAAAACCTTCCACCAACGGCTCCGTAGGTTTGACCTACTTGCAACATCACCATGGAGTTACCAGCACCATCTTCATTTCCTGAATAAAGTGTATTCACAAGAGCTGTTGAGTTTGTATAGTCAGCCGTGGCATCAGCGTAAGTTGTGACCGGAGCTAAAGGTGTAGGAGCGTTTGCAGTATCAGAAGCCCCCACAAAAGTCCTTTCACAGGCAGCCTTATCTCTTAAGCCCATTTGGACTCTGGTTAACATTTCATTAATTTCAGAATCATATTGAAATTTCTTCTGATTCTTCTGCATATTCTGGGTCATTTGCATCACACCCAGAGAAATCATCCCGAGTATACCTGCTGACACCATGATTTCAGCGAGTGAGAAACCACCGCTGTTTTTGATGAAAGTTAAGAAGTTCTTTTGTCTTCTCATGACTAAGCCTTGGTTAAATAAATATTTAATATACGTCCCTCTATTTTACTCCCGTGCACGATTTGAACGAAATTTTGATGAATTAAGGCAATTAATACCTAGTCAAAGTACTGATTTTACTTGATTTTGGGGTAACTCAGAGAAATCCAGCTAAATAGCTGAAACAAGACTTTGTGCCCACAGATAGTGGGCACCCAGTATGATTTTAATCAATATTGAACGAGTTTTCGAAGGGCTAGAGTCACGTCTTCAACCTGCGGAAGAAGATCATCTTCAAGGGCCGGACAATAGGCCACATGAGAATCCTTAGCGGCAACTCTTAAAATTGGAGCATCTAGAGATTCGAAACATTGCTCATTTACACAAGCTGCGATCTCACCAGCAAATCCGGAAGTCTTTGTTTCTTCGTGAGCAATAAGAAGTCTATTTGTCTTAGCTAGTGACGTCTTGATGGCCTCCATATCAAATGGAGCAAGAGTTCTCGCATCAATAACTTCTACACTGTATCCCTCTTTTTCAAGAGTTTTAGCAGCTTCAACAGATTTTTGAACAAGAGCTCCCCAACAAAAAACAGTCGCATCTGTTCCTTCTCGAACGACACGGGCCTTACCAAAAGGAATCATATAATTCTCTCCGGTATCAGCAGTTCGGTTATAACCTTGATAATAAAGATGCTTGTGCTCAAGAAACATCACAGGATCATCAGAACGAATCGCCGTTCGAAGAAGTCCAGCCGCATCTTTAGCATTAGAAGGAAACGCTACTCTAATTCCTGGGATATGAGTAAAAAGGGATTCACCACATTGTGAGTGATAAATTGATCCACCTCTAAGGTATCCACCGATTGGAACACGAACGACCATTGGGTTTTTAAAATCACCACCTGACCTATATCTCGTTGTCGCCATTTCATTTTTTAATTGCATGTAAGCAGTCCAGATATAATCAAAGAACTGAATCTCAACAACTGGTTTAATTCCTCTTAAGGCCATACCAATGGAGCGACCAATAATATTTGCTTCGGCCAATGGAGAATTAAAGACTTGATTTTCTCTACCTACTCTTTGGCATCCAGATGAAACTTTAAAAACTCCACCCTTTCCTTTTAAGTTTGGATCATCTAATTTTTCAAGTTCAGAAAAATCCGCAACATCTTCACCAAACATCATAATAAATGGATTATTTTTAATTTCCGATTTCAATGTTTGATTGATTGATCCCGCCATAGGGATGTCATCTTTTCCAGTTAGTTCAGCCTCTGTTTCAAATTCTGAACTAGAGATATCACTATCCATGCTATAGACATGGTCAGTTGCTGTAGAGACATCCGGCCAAGGAGTATTAATTGCCTTTTGCATGGCCTCTTTAACTTCTTTACTCACATCATCTAAAAGTGAATCAGCTTCATCTTGTTTTAAAACTCCACTCTCAACTAGAAATTTTGGATAAGAATTAAAAACATCCAATACTTTTTCTTCTTCCAACTCTTTAGCAGTTCTATACATTGTCTGATCATCAGAAAGAGAGTGAGAGTATGGTCTCGTAACTGTTGCATGAACAAGAACTGGTCCTCTTTTACTTCTCATATACTTTGCAACTTCTTGCATAGTTGCATAAGACTCAACAGGACAGTTTCCATCACACTTATAAATTTTTAATCCTGGGAAATTAGCAAGTGCTTTTGAAATTGACTCTCCAGGAGTTTGAACGTTTGTTGGAACTGAAATGGCGTAACCATTGTCTTCAATCATATAAAGGACTGGAAGATTGTTTACACAAGCCGTTGTGATTGATTCCCAAAATTCCCCTTGAGAAGTTGTACCATCTCCTGATGAAACATAAATTATTTCATCATCAAAGGCTTCTCGACCCTCTAGATCAACACCTTCTGCTTTAAGCTGAGAAAGATACCTTCCCCCTTCAGCTAGACCTACACCTTGAAGAAACTGAGTTCCCGTACAAGAAGATTTTGAAACAATATTATAATCTATATGTCCCCAATGGGCCGGCATCTGACGACCATGGCTAGCAGCATCGCCTTCATTTCCGTTAGCCTGACATAACATTTCATAAGGAGTCACACCAAGACCTAAACAAAGGGCCCTGTCTCTGTAATATGGAATAAACCAATCATGTTTTGGCTTAAGAACTTTTGCGGCTGCCGTTAAGATTCCCTCATGACCTGCACTAGAAATTTGAAAGAAGGCCTTCGATTGTTTTCTCATTTGAATTTCAGCGTCATCAATTTTTCGAGAGACAAAAACATTTCTTAGCATTGAAACAAGATCTTCTTTTTTCAGTCCACATTTTTTAGCTAACTTTAATTTGTTCTCGTACACGACATTAACTTCTTTTTTAGAGGGTGCTCTTTTAGAGGTTTTCTTATCGGCTACATTTTTTTCAAGCATGAAAGTTCCTTCACATGATAACGTTTTGCATCAAATCGTTGAAATGATTTGAAAAAATATACAAAACACTTAGCACTCTGTAAAAAAAGTGGCCCACGCAATGCTTTAACTATCTGATTTTATGTTAGAGAATTCCTGAAGAAACTGTGAGGGAGAACCTTCTATCTTCTTCACCTCGAAATGCACTGGTTGTCGTATCAACAGAGTAAGTCGAGAGATCAAATTGAAGTTTCTTCGTAGCGATACCAATACCTGCTGATCCAAAACCATCACCGTATCCAAATCGAAAAAAGACAGTTCGTTTAATATCTATTTCCATTCCTGCAGTAATTTTTCTGCCTGTAGAAACTTCAGTAAACTCATCTGTTGCATCTTTGTAATTAATTTCAAAGTGAACTCTCATCACTCGACCAACCTGGGGAGCAAGAGAAAATCCAATATCGACAGATTGCTTAATATCTTCAGGTGGCCCATCAGATCCTTTTACTGTGGAGAAATGATTGGCAAATGAGTTGTTCATCTTAATAGCAATAGTTGGAAGCCAGGCAATTGGCATTGTAAATTTAAAACCAGAAACAAACTGCCAGCTCTTTCCAATTTTATAATCTTCTTTAACAAGCGCAATCGTCGTATCTTTGTCAGCATCATCTAACTTTTCTTTACGAGTCAGCCAAAGTCCCGTGATTCCAAATTTTACAATCCCACCAAAGATAGAAAGATTTAGCGCCCAGTAAGGACCTTGATCATTACGAGTGGCATACTCAAAAAGAGCATTATCACCCTCGCCCATATAAGCTCTCGTTTGCTTGGCGTAGAGATAACCTATCGAAAAATATCTCGTTGTTAAATTTGGCATTAAATGAAAACGACTGTGAGCAAGTCTCTTTCTATTCACAAGTAAAACTTGTCTGGTTCCATCGAGACTAAAACCTTTTGGAAAAGTTGAAGGTACATCACCGGCCTTCCCGCCAGTAGTTGCCTGCATCCAACCTTTATTAGTTTCGAAGTGGAAGTTACTTAAATGAAATGTTGTCTTTCTAATTGTCCCAAGCCCCGCTGGATTATAAAAAACGGCAGATGGGTCATCGACTTTAGCTACAAAAGCATTCCCCATAGCGAGCGCTCTGCCAGAAACTGCAAGTTCAGGTGTTGATGCATCTTCGAAGTCAATCGCGGCCAATGATTGGGCCGGGATCAGAAGTGAAAAATAGAGTAGAGTTCGTATTATAATTTTCACCCTCCTATTGTAACTTCTCAATAATTGGTGGTGTACCCCTGCAGCATTTACCGGAGCAATCTGAATCAACAAAAAAGCCTACTTAATAAGTAGGCCTTTGCATTCAAGTCTTTGATTTTTTGATTATTGAGTTTTACGACCTGGGAATCTGTGAGAATTAAGAGCTCCACCTAAGTGTTTACCTTTAATTTTCTTGATTGATTCAATCCGGCTTTCAGCAAGTATATCTGTTGCTTTGTGAACTGGAATGTCTTGGTCATCTGATATTTTGAAAATTTTCAAAGTCGTATCGTAAATAGTATCCACCATTCTAGTTGCTTTACTGTCTGACCAACCTTCAAATTCAATTGAAACGTTCATCAATCCACCGGCATTAATGAGATAATCAGGAGCATAAAGGATTCCTTTTTCTCTAAGAATCACTCCATGTCTATCTTCAGCAAGTTGGTTATTTGCAGCACCAGAAATAATTTTACACTTTAGTCTATCAATAGTGTCGTCATTGACTGAAGCACCAAGAGCACAAGGAGCGTAAATATCACAGTCAACATCATAAATTTCATCAACACTTACGAGTGTCGCATCAGGATCAATCTCTTTAAATTTTGCAATGTTTCCTTCATTAATATCTGTGAAGTAAACTTTCGCTCCGTGATCTTTTAAAAGTCTTCCTAAGTTTCGACCAACAGCTCCCGCTCCCTGAAGAGCAACTGACTTACCTTCAACAGATCTGTTCCCAAAAACTTTAAGACAACTAGCTTCCATTCCTCTAAAAACACCAAGTGCAGTATAAGGAGAAGGGTCTCCAGAACCACCGTGAATTTTTGCAACTCCAACAACATTTGGAGTTTCAGTAAAGACGTGCTCAATGTCTTCAACACCGATGTTCACATCTTCTGCAGTAATATATCTTCCGTTAAGTGACTCAAGGAATCTCCCGTACGATCTAAAAAGGGCCTCTGACTTATCTTTAGTTGGATCACCGATGATAACCGCTTTTCCACCACCCAGGTTAAGTCCTGAAACAGCAGCTTTATAAGTCATACCTTTTGAAAGTCTAAGAACATCTTCGATGGCCTCATCTTCATTTTTATATGTCCACATTCTGGTTCCACCAAGAGCTGGACCAAGTACAGTATTATGAATCGCCACGATGGCCTTTAGGTTACAAGAAGGGTCAGAGAAGAAAACAACCTCTTCGTGTCCATCTGCATACAATCTTTCAAAACTAAGCATTTGCTAACTCCCGTAAACTTTTTCTGTACCTGAAATAATAATTAGGTAAACTTATTAGAACATGCGTAAAATCGCCGAAATCTTAAGTCTTGAGGAATAAAAGTCCTATGCCCACTGTGTCAGTTAAAACTATTCAAGCCGCTGAAAATACTAATAAAGATGATCAATCTTTTGAACTAAATGAGAGTGAATTGCTCTTTGATGGTCTCGATCGCCAAGGCCTCACATTGCCGCATGGCTGCTTGGCCGGTTCTTGTGGTTCATGTCGAATAGAGGTTCTTGAAGGTTCTGAGAATATTTCGCCTGCTTCAGCAATTGAAAAAAATACGATTGAAGCACTCATCACTGAATATAATCAAAAATATGGTGAAGATCATGCAAAAGGGAAAACCATCAGACTGTCATGTAGAAGTAAAGTGAATGGAGATATTTCAATCTCTCCTCTTAAATCTTAACCCCAGCATCTTCAAAGGCCTTCTTTCTTTTTTCACGTCTAAGAATTCCATTGATGTGATCAGCACTATCAACTGCAGAATCCCATGCCGTATAGATTTGCTTTTTCAGTCCAGCTCTTAAGTCTCCGGCTGCATAAACTCCCTCAACATTAGTTTGTCCCTTGGCATCTGTTATAGAAAATCCACGATCGTCGACTTCTACACCTAGAGATTTGGCGAGCTCATTATAAACAATCATTCCAAGTGAGATAAAAGAAAAATTTGTTTCTATTTTTTCTCCACCCTCAAGTTCGTATCCCTCTAAGATTCCTTCTTTCTCTTTGCCTATAACATTGACAATTTTTTCAGTACTTACTTTAAAGTTCCAGGCTTGAATTAGTTTTTTAGTTGTCTCATCAAACTCAGGATTGCTTCCATTTGTTAAGATATGAACAGGACAGTCGTATCTTTCTTTTAAAAGAGCTCCTACCCAAACTGAATCTGAAGTATGGCCTATAACTGTGACATGTTTCCCCAGAGTATGATGTCCATCACAGCGAATGCAATAATCCACGACTTGAACATTTGCATAAGGAAGAATGGGTTGAATTGATTCATCAATATGAGGCTGAATGTCCATCACTCCAGTAGCAATGATAACAAACCGAGCGATATACATTTCACCTTTTGTATCAGTGAGCTCAAATCCTCCTGTTGGTCTTTTTACAACTGAAGTTATCCCGCGTCCTTTTTTCCAATGAAACTTTTCTTTAAATTCTCCACTAGCTAACCAGTCGAGACTTTCTTTATTTGGATCTTCAATTCCTCTTTTATAACCAAGATGTCCTGGGACGTTTTCGACTTTTCGAACCCAAAAACCGCGAGACTTCTTTTTATCTTTTCCAGATCCAGGAAAAAAAAGAGTTTCGTCATTATTAAGAACTGCTCTTAATGCGGCCATCGTTCCAGCAGAACCACCACCTATAATAGCTATTGGATAAATGCGATCTTCCACAAGCTCTCCTAAAGAAAGGGATACAAACTAATAATAAGTGAAGTTTAAGGAAAAGACATTACACTTTAAGATGTTTCGGTCTTAGAGAACCCTGACAGAGGCTTTTCAGCTTCTTCGTCTTCATTGTCATCCTGTGCTCGACTTTTTGAAAACAAGTGTTTCTCACCATCAACGTCTCGGATTCGAACTTCTCTAATCTCGTAATCGTCTACTTTTTCAAGGTCGAAACTAAAGCCTTCCCAAACAATGATTTGACCTGTTTCAGGAAAGTTATTCCCAAGCATATCGAGAACAAAGCCCGCGAGAGTTGAGTAATTATCATTTAAAGGAATTTTGATATCGTATTCGTTATATAGATCTCTTAGTGAAATTGTACCTTCAACAATGATTCCAACTTCAAGATCCATTTCTTCATATTCTTTCTTAACATCGTCTTCTTCGATATCGTGCTCATCCTGAATTTCGCCAAGAATTTCTTCGATGATATCTTCTAGGGTCACAATACCTACGATTAATCCATTTTCATCTTTAACCATAGCAAGGTGAATTTTCTTTCTGTTCATATGATCAAACACAGCTTGAATTTTCATATGTTCATAAACAAAGAATGGCTCTTTTAAGTGGCTTACAATATCAAAGTTTGATTTCTCTTGAATAAAGGCCAAGTCTTTCACATGAAGGAACCCAAGCATATTATCAATTTCCCCATCTGAAACAGGGTAACGACTGTGAACATCTGATTGAACTGTTGAAAGAATTTCTTTAAGAGGCATATTCTTTTCAATGAATTTAACTTTCTGCCTCGGAATCATGATGTCTTTCACTTTAATTTTTGGAAACTCTAAAATCGAGTTCAACATATCAAGTTGTTTTGAATCAATGGTCTTTTCTTTTTCAGCTTTATTAATCATATATTCAAGATCATCTCTCGTTACGAGTCGACCAGTCAGCTGAGCATTCTCACCAAGGATGGCCTTGATAACAAAGACTGTGAATTTAATGATTGGATACAAAGAATAATAGAGTGTTTGTAGTATTCTAATAACGGGATAGCTTAATTTTTCAGCGTGAGTTCTTGCAAAAGTTTTTGGAATGATCTCACCAAAAATAAGAATAATAATTGTCGTTACCCCCACAGATATCGCGACGGCATCATTAGCAAAAATTCTCGCAGCGATTGTCGTGGTTAAAGATGCTGCCCAAATATTAACAACATTATTTCCAACGAGGATTGTTGTAAGAAGTTCACTTGGTCTTTCAACCATAAACTTAAAAGCGTTTCCTTTCGGACCGCCTTCTTCAATCAACTGTTTCGAGCGATCGACACCAACAGACATCAAAACGGCTTCAGAGCCTGAAAAGAATCCAGAGGCAATAAAACAAACGACCAAAGAGACAGCTTCCAGTGTTGAAAACGCTTCGGTGCCCGTCATGGGGTCCATTAGCCTAAATCCTTGTTATAAATGAGTGGGGTTTTTAGTTGATGCTGATTGAAATTTTTCAAAAAGCAATTGTCAGACGGAGGTTCTATAAATCCTTTCCTTGTGAGGTTATCTTTCGCAAATTCTCATTTGCACCCTTATTATACAACAAGAACACCTCAAAATATACATTGTTTAGAACGAAAATTCAGTATCTTAGATCAGTGTTCTAACTGCTGACCTTTGAAATCATGATCAGCATAAACTATCCGATCATTCATCTCATGGTTAAACCCATGAATATCTAAAATATTACTTACACCTCTAAAGATCGAATTGCACTTATAACAAATCGCAATCTCAGGAAGTTTTCGATAAAGAAGAAGATCCATTGCATAGAGGACAATAAAACTAATCCCATAAGTCCAAATGGATAAGACTGCCGCAATAACAAAGAGAGCGACGCCAATTTTTCTATTAAAGTCTTTTTGCTTGTAAAAATCCTTACGTGAGCAACATGGGCAATCCGTAAGCTCTGCTTTGACATGAGTTTCATTGAATTTAACTGGCTGAGTATGATTACAGATTTTACATTCTGCAGTCTTAATATCAGTCCCCGGAGTTAGATGAACACCTGAGCCACAATTCTCACAAGTTAAAGTCATATTCATTGTCATATATACATTCCATATTTGAAGTAGAGGTAGCTAGAAACCAACTCTCCCGCCAACACAAAAAAAGTCATGGCATACAATATTCCTGTAGCACTTTGAGTGGATCGCATTCTGATCAAACGCCATCCAAAAAAACTCATGACTCCTATAACCAAATACCCCCAGCCAACACGCATCGTCAACATAACCCAATTAAACATGTAACCAGCGCCTTTTGAGGTCCCTGAGGTGAAAAATTCCATATTCTGATAAACAAAATAAGTGGCGTATATGACCTTAAGAATCAAAACCACCCAAGTGATCACCATTCCAATCGCAAGAGGCTTTTCGCTTAACTTAGGAACAACTAAGTACCAATGTCCTAAAACCATTGAATACGTAATGACCCCCAAAAGTAATGAAGAGCTCATAAAGAAGGCAATGATAGGCATATAAAAGTTGTGGAACATAAAAACCAAATAAACATACAAGGTGATTTGTACCAAATAGATTAACCACATAAACCAGGACTTATTATCTTTATGGAAAGCATAAGTAATTCCAGTTAAGGCCATCAGTACCAAATAGGTTAAGCCTTGAGGGCTTTTCCAACTTGCAAAGGCGGCATGTGTGCCCATAGCTAGAGCAAGCGCCACAAAACAAATAGAGCTCACGAGTTTTATAAACCCGTGTCCTGTCATTTTTGAATTCGCTAAGACTGAAAATAATGTCAGTCCAAAAGGGAGTGAGAGTAAAAAGTACTCAACAACATTTTTTACATCGCCCATAAAAGATCCAATACTTCCTTTTGAGATTTAATATATCCACATAGTCTTTTAAAAATTTCTGTATTCGCTTCTGGAAATTCTTTATCAAGCAAGGGCTTAGAATTATCCAGATCGATATCAACCCACTTTCCAGACCCCTTAATTTCTAGTCCACGCTTAAACCAAGTAAACGCATTTAAGTGAACTCTTCGGTCTGGGTATTCATGAGTAAGCATTGTTAAAGGTCTAACCCTATCTACTTCGTTAATGAGAAAACCTACTTCTTCGTTAAACTCTCGAATTGAAGCCTCTGCTCCAGATTCATCTGGTTCAACTTTTCCACCAGGAAATTCAAAGTGGCCCTTCAAAGGTCCATCCTCTAGCCTTTCTTGCATATAAACTTGGCAAGAGTTCTCCGTGATCTCTCTAACCACTATCATCAACGCGATTTCCATTACTTTAGCTACCACGAAAGAAGACAAACTTGAAGTGTGGACAAGTTGACACAAGTGGTCTAAAAGTTCATATGTCCAGAAAGCTACCTTTTAAGCGAGGTTCTCTTATATTTGCCCCAATGGAGGGAGTTACAGATGAGGCGTATCGCCTCACAATAAAAGAGCTCTACCCAGAATGGGACTACTTTAATACTGATTTCCTAAGGGTTCCCAGCCAAGGGCATTACTCGAAAGAAAAATACTTAGGTCATATTGGATCCTCTGTATTAAAGGACAATGATCTTCTTTCAAAAACTGGTTATCAAATTTTAACAACGGCCAGGGCCCAAACCAGAAATTCAGTAGAAGAGATTAAAAAACTCCCCATCAAACACCTCGACCTCAATCTAGGATGCCCATCAAAAAAAGTGAACTCCCATAAAGGTGGTGCTTACTTGCTTGGAGATCTTATTGAATTAGAAAAAATATTAAAAGAAATTAGAAACGCGTTTGATTTTCATTTCTCAGTAAAGATTCGAACTGGTTACAAAGACACCAATAATTTTGATGAACTTTTAAAAACTATTCAAGACTGTGGAGTAGATAGCGTCACAGTTCATGGACGTACTAAAGAACAACTCTATAAGGGTAAGGCCAATTGGTCTTTTATAAAAAGAGCTGTTGAGGTTTTGGACATTCCCGTAATTGGAAATGGCGATCTTTGGAGCATCGAGGATGTGGAGGAGATGTTTAATCAAACAGGCTGTCACTCAGTGATGCTTGGTAGAGGCGCCTTAAAAACACCTTGGTTTGCCACACTTTACAAAGAACACAAGGATATCGCGATCGGAAACGAAGCTTATTTATTAGAAGTACGAAAGCAACAAGTTGTAGATTATTTTAATCGACTGGAAAAAAACTATGTCTCACTCTTCAACTCACGAGAAAGTTTTATCCTCGGTAGATTTAAGTCTTTTTCTCGCTATATGTTTGAAGATTTTGAGGAAGCCGATGCAATAAGAAGTAAGTTTCTTCGTGCAAATGATTTAAAAGAATTTAATTCTCTTCTTGATCAGATTTAATTTCTGGCTCTTTTTTTAACCACTCTTTCGGATTTAGAATTTCTCCAAGCTCCAGCTGAGTCGTCTCCGTTTCAAAAATTTGTGTTGGTATGAGAAAAGATCCTTTAAATATCTTTTGGACAAAGTAATGGCAAATTTCAAATAGACAAAATCCTGCAAAGATAAAAATAATATTTCCAGACTGGGCAGTTAAGTAAGAAATCAAAAGTAATGAAATCGGAGCACAACCTCTTAAGAAAATAATCTTTCCTTTTGAAGAGTCTACTTTAGCAAACCTCATAAAGATCGAGTTATATAAGAAAAACAATCGCAGAGTAGAAAAGCGATACTTTATTCGTTGAACTTTTTCATGAAGTCCTGGGTAGAGCATAGTAAAAGGCCAAAAGAAGGCTAACATAAAGAAGAGTTGGTTTAAAAAACCAAATCTAAAGACGTCGATTAAAATCATCCCTAAGATGAGAGGCATAAGATAACTGGCAAAGACTTTCCTAGACATCATTCTAGAACTCCAGACTTATGCTGAAAGTTTATTTCAGGAAACTGAACTGACGAAGGAGACGTCACAACCATTCTAAAAACATGAATGAAATCATCCATCGTCATCATATTTTCTCTACTATAGTCTTCAACCCCATCCCAAAGAGGTGTGTTAATGGCCCCCGGAACTAAGGTTGTAAATCGTATTCCTAATTTCTTCCACTCTTCTCGTATCGATTCTATTAGCCCTGTGAGAGCAAACTTACTGGCACAATAAGCTGACACATTCGGAAACCCTTTTTTCGCAGCAATACTAGATATGGTTACGATATGACTTTCATTTTCTATCATAAAGTCTTCAAGTGCTTTCAAAATATGAAAAGGACCAAGGGTATTGGTTTTAAAATGTTTTAAAAAAAGTTCACTGCTGGTTTCTTTCAAAGAATTCATTTCAAAAATACCGGCATTGTTAACAACAAGATTTAAGCCGTATGTATTCTGACTTACGATTTCTACTAGCTCTTGAATTTCATCTTCATTAGTAATGTCACAAATAATATCTAAATAGTTACTATTATTGATATCTAGACCTGAGCGACTTACACCTAAGACAACATAACCTTCTTCAAGTAGCCAACCGACCATCTCAAAGCCAAGACCTGATGAACAACCTGTTACTAAAGCATATTTTTCCAAGAACTCTCCAGTTCAATCACAAAAAAAAGGTCCCAAAAGGGACCTTCTTATTTTCTCTCAAATTATGATTGAGTTCAATTGTTCTCTTGTAAGATTACCTTGCAACACCGACTGATTTAGTCTCCCTAACAACTGTAATTTTAATTGTTCCAGGATAAGACATTTCTTCTTCAATCTTTTTAGCGATATCACGAGAAAGCATAACAGTTTGCTCATCATCTACTCTGTCATTTTCAACAAAGACTCTCACTTCACGTCCACCTGAAATAGCAAAGGATTTTGATACACCATCAAAGCTATTCACAATCTCTTCGATATCAGTCAGACGAGAAACGTATGATTCCATCATGGCCTTTCTAGCACCCGGACGAGCTCCAGAGAGAGCATCCCCTGCAGCAACTAAGTGAGCAAGAATTGATTCAGGTTTTTCATCATCGTGGTGAGCTCTAATGGCATGAACGATATCTGGGGCCTCTCCATATTTTTTGGCAAAGTCAGCACCGATAACAGCATGGGAACCTTCAGCAGAGGCATCAATAACTTTTCCAATATCGTGAAGAAGTCCTGCTCTCCTGGCTTGCTTAACATTAAGCCCGAGTTCAGATGCCATAGATCCACAAATAAATGCGGCCTCGAGTGCATGTTGATACTGGTTTTGTGTATAAGAAGTTCTGAAGTTAAGAGCACCAATAAGTTTTAAAACTTCTGGGTGGATTCCGTGAACTCCAATTTCCATCTGAGCTTTCTCACCAAGATCAAGAAGTTCTTGGTCCATCTCAGATTTAGTTTTATCGTGAAATTCTTCAATTTTTGCTGGGTGGATTCTTCCATCAGCAATCAATTTATTAATTGTTCGTTTTGCAATTTCTTTTCTAACAACATTGAATGAAGAAACAACAACAACTTCTGGAGTATCGTCAATAATCATATCGACACCGCAGATTTGTTCAAAGGCACGAATATTACGCCCTTCTCTACCGATCAATCTCCCTTTGAGATCATCAGAAGGAAGTTCAACAGTACCAATAGTGTGGTCGGCAACGTACTCACCAGCAAATCTTTGAATAGCTGTACCAATTACTTTCTTGGCTTCTTTCTCAGCTGTGGCCTTATGCTCTTCTTCAAGTCTCTTAAACTCTCTCGCGAAATCGACTTTCGCTTCCTCTTCCATTCTTGAAAGAAGTTCAGATTTTGCTTCATCTCTAGTCATTGAAGAAATTTCGCTTAACCTTGTTGCAATTTCATCTTGTCGTTTTTTGTACTTATCGATTTCATTTTCAACACGTACTTTTGCGCTTTTAACTTCTTCTTCTTTTTCTTCGAGACCTTTTAGAATCTTGTCATTCTCTTCAATCTTAGTTTCAAGCTTGGCCTCTCTTGTCGCGATGCCTTTCTCTTGACCCTTGATATCTCCAAGTCTTTTGGTCGCTTCCTTTTCAAATTCTTTTTTCTCTTCTGCAACAATTTCCTTGGCCTCTTTTCTGGCCTTGTACTTTATGTCATTAGCATCTTTCTTTGCTTTTTCGATAATCTCGTCAGCTTTCCCTTCTCTCGCTTTAAGATCCTTTTGGACTCCTAAATGACGAATGAAAAAACCAGCTCCTGATCCGAGTATCAAAAAGAGCAATGACGCCAAAATTAGTGACGTATCCATTTTAACTCCTATTATTCTGATTTTGAGCAACAAATAATTCTCTTCTCAGTAATCACATAGTCCATTTCAATATCATGGTCTTCTGTAATCAACTGATCTGAGATTTGAAACTCAAAACAAATTCCTATCTTTATGCCACAACGGCCTTCTAAATATCTGTCGTAATATCCTTTACCTCTTCCAAGTCTTGAACCAGATTCAGTAAAAGATATTCCCGGTACAATAAAAACATCAGGGCCTATGGGCTCAAGTTCTTCCGAAGGTTCACTTAAACTTACGCCAAAATTGTTTTTAGGCTTCAGTGAATCAAGTGTTGCTGGTCTAAAAACCATTTCTCCATTAGCGACCCATGCGGGGAAAGCTAAATGAAACTCACTCTTTTCAAATTCACTGGTCCAATTGGGCTCATCTCCAAGGGGAGAAAAAACACCTAGTACCGAATTTTCATGGAAAGCATTGTTTTGACGGAGATCGCTCAAAAAACCAAGTAAGCGAGAGCTAATATTTCTATCCATCTCTCTTTTAAGCTCATCTCCAATTTTGGACATGGCCGTCTTTATGAGTTTTCTTGTCTCCCCTTTTGTAGCAGACATTTTTACTCCGCACTTTTAGGGAAAATATTTTAGATAGTCGTCGGAGAAACTTCTTCGATATATTGAAGGGCGTCTCTGGCAGATAGTTGAAGCTTATCAAGGTTCTCTTTAAAGTCGTGTTCTAAAGAGAGTTTTTCTGATGCAAGTTTAAGAGCTACCAAAATGGCAACTTGACCTTTATCTAGAGCAGGAGATTTCTCCTGTAAGTTCAAAGCTTCTGATCTCACTAAATCAACAATTCTTTCAGCTGTATCGGTGGAACCATCTGCATCGGGCGATAGTTTTATCTTATAACCCAACACGTCAAAATCTAAATTATTTCTATTACTTTCCATTTCTATACTAGGCTAACGTAAATGCGTATTTTCGTCAATTTAGAGCTGGTGAATTAACGTCTAAAAGAGCGCTTAAATACTGATCTAGATTGAAAACATCGAGATCTTCAACGCCCTCGCCCACACCAATATAACTAATAGGAACGTTGAGTTGTTGAACAATGGCCACAGCGCTTCCTGCTTTCGAAGAACCGTCGCATTTCGTAAAGATGAGTCCGTTAAGTTCTAAGGTCTTATGAAACTCTTCTGCCTGGCGCATAGCATTTTGTCCCGTGATCGCGTCGATCACAAGTAAAGTTTGATGAGGAGCGGTTTCATCCAGCTTCTTTAAGACATTTTTAGACTTTTTTAACTCTTCCATCAGGTTGCCTTTAGTGTGCAATCTTCCGGCAGTATCTAAAATACAATAGTCGGCCTTTTCATTAAGGGCCTTTTGATAAGCTTCGTAACCAACTCCACTTGGATTGGCTCCTTCATTGGCCCTCACCATTTGGGCCCCAGATCTGTCACACCAAACCTGTAATTGATCAACGGCCGCAGCTCTAAAAGTATCGCAAGCCCCAACGACAACTTTGGCCCCCTGACGGGTTAACTTAGTGGCCAGTTTTCCAATTGTTGTCGTCTTACCAGCACCGTTAACTCCCACCACCATAATGACTTGAGTTTGTCCTTTTTTAGCAGGATCAAATCTATAGAGATCAGGGTTGACCCCACTTTGAACCGGGCTCATTTTGTCGTGTAAAAATGTAAAAAGAAATTTCTTAAACTCTTCAGCTCCAAAATTTCCAGTTTTAGCCTTTTCTTCAACAGCTTCTATCAGCTCAGTTGTGGCCTTCGGTCCAATGTCCGCGCCATAAAGAAGCTCTTCAAGCTCTTCAAGAGAATCTTCATCCAAGGCCTTTCCATTAAATATACTTCCGAGTTTTCCCCAAACTTGATTTCTAGATTGTCCCAAACCATTCTTAAGTCTCTCTGACCAAGTAGGTCCTTCTGGTTTTTTGGGCTCTTCTTTTATTTTTTCTGGAGCAGGAGTTGCTTCAGTTTTTACTTCTGCTTTTGATGTTGAATCAGTAGTGGGTTCAATTCTTTTAGGTTCTTCTTTTTTTCCAAGCAAATTGAGAAAGGAAAAGACGAAAAGAAGAGCGGTAATAGAGATACCGTAAACGTCACCCTGGTTTGCCGCTCCCTCAATACCGATGGCGGAAAAAAGACTTTGAACAATACCTACTAGCGCTTCCATAGTGACCCTTTGAAAATTTGTTTCATCATATTACACGGGACCAATGAAAGATCAATTGCGACTGCTTCTTGCAAGGCAATAATAACTCGGCTAAAACCTCAATATGAACCAAGATATGCGATCCTTGTTTATATTGCAGCAAATCATAAGAAACTTTTTTACAAAGAAAGAGTTTCTCGATGTGTTAACTCCGCCAATGGTTTCTAATCCTGGAATGGAAACTCATATTCACCCCTTTGGTGTTTATCGAGCAATCAATGGAGAAAAAACTAAAAGCTATCTTCATACTTCTCCTGAGTTTCATATGAAAAACCTTTTAGCTGAAGGTTTCGATAAAATTTTCACCTTAAGTTATTGTTTTAGAGATGAGCCTCAATCTGAAAATCATCGTTCTCAATTTGTCATGCTTGAGTGGTATAGAAACTCCTCTCCCTATGAAGAAATCATGAAAGATTGTGAAGAGCTTCTTGAGTATTCTTTAGCTGAACTTGAAAAAAATAATATAAAGATAAAAGAAAATTTAAAATCCCCTCTTGTCAAAAAGTCTATTCAAGAAATCTTTATTGAAGTACTCGATATGGATATCCTAGAACATCTTGAAGTAGATTCAATTAGAAGTTGGATTCAATCTCATCCAGAAGGCATTCCACTTCCCGAAGAAAAACTAAGCTGGGACGATTATTT
>JAGSHI010000050.1 GCA_023954635.1 Bacteriovoracaceae bacterium | reverse complement strand
TGGATCTCTTGTGTAAAGACAGTTAATAGAACAATTGAATTTAGAGGGGAGTCAAGAACAACTCGTTTTTGTTGCGCAGATGAAGCCTGTTCTAATGGTAACGGAGACCATGAGATTAGAGCTCATGAAGATCTTGAGTATGCTAAGTTAACAAACTTTTTACAATCCCAATTTGGAATGAAAGCTCCAGATGTAAGTACAGACCAAGAAGAGGACGCTGCTATTGTCGAAACGATAACTGCACCTCCAAGCAACCCTAGTGGGTCAACAGCATCTACCAGTAATAATAATTGTCTTTATTGTTCTGTAGATAAGTCTGATTATGACTACAAACACTCTAAAAAACCTTCATCTTATGACAATGCTTACTATAATTCAGTAGCAAATTCTTCTGACTCTTCTCCAAAGTCCTACAACGACTTTGTAAAAGAAGCTAAGAAAAATGGTGGAATTCCATCAGTTGATGAGTATGGAAATATATCAAGTAACGGCACACGAGTTAGTGATTCGAAAAATGAAAAACAAAAGCTGAGAGCTGCAGATGCAAATGGTCAGACTGTAGTCAACCCAGATGGAACTGTTACATCTAGTACTTATCAAGATGAGACAGGTGCTCCTGTAGTAACAAATAGACTGGCACAGATCGACCAACAGATAACTACAAATAATGAATCTTTAACAAATGTTGGGAATTCTCTAACTAACATTGAGAAATCTCTTCCTCCTGGAACAATTAATAGTGATGGAAGTGTTAATTCAGAGAATAGTGAAATTGCTTCAGAGCTTGCTGCTCTTCGTGCGCAAATTAGTGCACTTAAAGATGATAATAAAAAACTCGCAGAAGAAAGAAGGCAAGAGGTCGAAAATATACGAAAACAAAGAGAAGAAAGTCGAGTTGCTAATAACCCCGTTATTCAGCCAACTCCTACTCCAAGTATAACGAGTGGACTCTCTGGAAATAGCGTAAGTAGTGGGATTATATCTTCTGCTAAAGTAATTACTGATCAAGGCAATACTGGTAATTCAGGAGCTGTAGTTAATAACAATGCTAATCCTATACCTTCTAATGGTATTCAATCTGGAGTCATCTCATCTTCAAATGTAATTAATGGAACAAGTGATAGTGGAAACTCTATATCTTTATCAGCAGTAAGTGCAGATGGAGAAACGATGAGGTTTTCTTCTGGGGACGTCTTAAATTTAGAGGGACGAACAGACGTAAGTAATTTAGATGCTGCAAAATCATTAGCTCTTTCTTCTGACAAAAATGCCTTTGTCTATGGCGGTAAGTATTACGTTAAAAAAGGTGAAAGCTTTGTTCAAGTTTCAAATATTAAAGAGCAGGAACGTACTGTTGCAAGCGAGGCTACTCCAATTAGTGACATCGAGGGCGTAGAAACGCTACTCGATTCTTATAAAGAGAAAGAAGACTTGGGTGAAGATGATGTAACTGTAAATCCAACACCAACCCCATTTCCACAAGTAAACCCAACTATTAGCAATGTCCAAACTAAAGAGACAGTTGTTGAAGATGTCGATGCTTCAAAGAGAGAACGCTCGTTTGTTGATAAGCTATGGGGAGTCTTTGATACTGCTGGTAGAAACCTTTTTAACTTTGGTAACAGTTCGGACTAAAGTTTTAACCTAAAACCTAATTCTAAAGGGCCTAAAAAAGTGACAACTTTATAGTGCGTTCACTTTTTAGCCACCCAATCTGAAAAGACCATGTTTACCTCTAAATTTCAATAACTTATGCCAGATTTTCGTCAATGTTTTATACATCTCATTCTTGCACTTAGGGAAATACTCTTAAGAGGTTAAAATTAAGTATAGTAAAAATGTCGGGTTAAGAGAGTTGAGATGAAATCCGATAAGTTGTTGAGGTTTATCACATGAAAAAGCTATTTATAATATCCTTCCTATCATTAGTACTTTGTCACAATCCTGCTCATGCAGGGCTATGGGATTGGAGCGCTGGACTTGTAACGTCTGCTGCATCCGCTGTCTCTTCTCTTTGGAGTGATGACGAAGAAGTTGTATCACCTGATGAAGACGAAGATATTGAGTATCTTGAAAAAACTCAAGATGACCTTGGTGACGATGAAGACCTTTCGCTTACCCTTGGGTCAGGATTTATGTTTCCTCAAGACGATCCATTTATGAATAACTTTTATGATCCACATCTTGGTTTTGGATGGGATTATGATATGGGAACTTCTAATGGTTCTTGTAATAACTATGATTGGTCTCTCTGCGTCTATTGTTTCAATCTTGGATTCTCTGGAATTATGGATGTCTATCAAAATTCATGTGATGAACTTTATAGTAAAATGCCAAAAATAAGTGATAAGTGGGAAAGAACTCCTGCAGAAGTAGATGCCGTTTGTGCTTGTCAAGAAGATCAACAAGAGGTTTTTAAAGACGGAAAAGTACAAGAGTTCATGAAAAATGCTGTTGAACTTAAAAAGAAAAAAATTGCTGAGGAAGTAATAGCCAATTTCGCAAATGTTTCTAAAAATGTTGGTGAAGCCAAAGGGCACCCTTGGTTTTTGAAATTCTACACTGGAGAAAATGCAAGACCGGAATCTGCATGTTTACCTGAAAACTTAAAGAAGACGATAGGCTCTCTAACTGAAAAAGATAGAAACGGTAAGTCTGATTGTCAGGAAGCTTCTGTTGCAGGCCTATTTGAAATGGGAGCTGAGAAAGCTAAAGCGTGCCAAGGGAAAGAAGATAGTGCTGCCTGTAAAGACTTTAATGGTATCGCTGGTTTAGCTGGTATCTTAGATCCACAGCCTGAGGAAAGAAGAGATCGTTCTTCTACTCTCGATTTTTATATAGGTACTGCAACCGATGTCTTTGGTCATGTAGTAAATGGAGGAATCTCTGACAACCTGAATCCTGCCCTTCGAAGGTTTGGAGGCCATCATGTTAGAGTAGGTGGTGTCGGTGGAAGAATTCCTTCAAGTGTTCTAGCTGGTCATCTTCAAGCACCTCAAATTCCTCAGCCAGGAACTTTTGATGAAGAGGACACATACTCTGTCGGAATTAATCATGTAGTTCAGGATGCAGGCAATCTAACTAGTATGGATGTTAATCAAACTTTTAAAGTCATGCATATGGTATTACGTACTGAGGGTGCATGTGAAAATTCTGAGCGTTGTGAAAGCCATTTAAATCAGATTGAATCAGACCCATTTTTAGGGTCTATAGTCGATCAAGTTAAAACTAAAGTTGAGGCTCCAACACTAAAAGAAAATGATGATGCTTATAATAAAAGAGTAACAGATGATTATAATAAGCAAGTCCTTCAAGTATATAGATTAGCTACAATAGGATTAATGAAACAAAATTTTGAGAAAGATATTCCTGAAATGATCAGTAAATTGAAAGAATCAAAGGCGGCAGCTGAAGCTGATATGGGTCTGGCAAGATCCGTAGAAGATATGGAAAAGTATAAAAGAGCTCAAGATGCTCTAGCTGAAATTAATCAAAGAATAGCCAGGCATGAAGCATCTCTACCTACTCTTAAAAAAATTGTAGAGAACCCTTCAGAAGCTACTCTTGATGATGTTACTTCTTTCATTGAAAATACTTGGGAAGAAAAATCAGAAGCATTAAATGAAGCTTGCCAAGCTTTACAAGATCAAATTCAACTCTATTGTCGATTAGAAGAAGATCCAGGAATGTATAGTGCCTCAGATATACTAGAGCTCGACTTTGAAGATAACCATAAACTTGCAGCAGAGTTTTCTTCTAAATCAAAAAATGATTCTGCTAATGCCAAAGATATGGCCGCATTGCTTGACTCATTGGCCTGTATAGAAGCCGGTAAGTTTTCAAAGTATCCTAAAAATGATGAACATCCTACATTCATTGATGGAAATGGTAAGCTTGTAACTTGTGCTTCTTCTTTTGAAGAAGATGAGTTCCCTTTCTTTTTAAAGGATGATGCGGGAGATCTTTCTACAGGAGTTTCTGATAAGTCCAAAGAATGGGGAAGATGTGGAGGTACTAAGTTTCAGTCACGTTATTCTGCTGTAGGGTCTTATCAAGAAGTCTTAGCAGCAGTTGATGATGGTAGAGTAACAACTCCAGGTAATCCTAATACTGGGTTTTCTTCAGTAAAAGATCAAAGTGTAGGAGACATTGTAGATAATTATAAAAATAGTGGATATACAAGTGGAGTTTCAAACTCAGACTTAAATGACTTTAAAGATAATTATGGTTCACTTGTCTCTCCTTCTAACTATAGTGAAGATGACCTTAATAAAATTGCTTCTGGAGAGATTTCACCAGAAGAAATAGCAGAATACTCTAATGGAAACTCTACTAGAAGAGAGCCTTCTCAAGTTGTAGATGAAAACGGAATGACTGTTGTAAGACAAAATGGAACAGTTGACTCTAATCAGTTAACTGGTTCGAATGGACAAGTTCTTTCAAATAATAGATTAGAAGAAATAGATAAAAAGATTGCAGAAAATAATACTGCAATAGGTAAGGCCAATGAGAGTGCCACTAGTGTTGAAGAAAGTTTAGCTTCTAGTGGAGATCCAAACTCCGAAAGTAATAGTGCAATTGCTGATGAGTTAAAGGCCCTAAGAGAGCAAATAGCATCGCTTCGAAAAGATAATGAAAGGCTTGCACTCGAAAGAAAATTGGAAATTGAAAAACTTAAGAAAGAAGACCTTGAACAGGGTATTGCTAATGCTCAAGATAGAAGAAATGAACAAATTATTAATGATTCTTTAAGTACGAATGCAGGATATGACCCTGCAACAGTAACCACAGGCTCAACAGGTTCAAATGTTAGTTCTTCTAATAACGCTCAAAGAGTTATTCCTTCTGGAAACTCAGGAGGAACTGTTATAAATAATGCTGCAGTTAACTCAAATGTTTCAAATGTAACTGGCAGATTAACAGATACTGGAACATCTAAATCTAGTAGTGGAAGTACCATTTCTCTCTCTGCAGATGGAAGCCAACTAAGCTTGAGCCTTGATGATGTAATCAACTTTGAAGGTCGTAGCGATGTGACAACATTAGATTCTGCAATGTCTTTGGCACTTAGCTCAGAGAAAAGTGCTTTTGTGTATGATGGTAAATACTACATTAAAAAAGGTGATAGTTTCATTGAAGCATCCAGTGTGAAAAAGGCCAAAAGAAAGACTGCTTCTGAAGATACAAAAGTGGAGAATGTAGAAGATGTTGAAAACTTATTAGAAAAATATAAGAAAGACGATAAAGAAGAACAAGACGATGAAAGTGATATTGTAGTTAAAGAGCAAGTTACTGAGTCTCCTGTTGTCAAAGATGAGAACTTTATAGGACCTCTAAGAAAAGAGGAAGTAGATGCTTCTAAAAGGGAGAGGTCATATGTTGAAAAGCTATGGGATGTCTTTAATACAGCCGGCCGAAACCTCTTCAACTTAGATTAATCAAAAATCTATCTAATTTTAAACTCCAAGGGCCTTTTTAAGGCCCTTTTTTGTTCCAATACAAGTACTTAACTCATTGCCCTATAACAGGGTTAGTCTTGTCACTTAACCTCGAAAAGCTGATAATTTTAAGATACTTACTAATACACTGCGGTGCAGTAGTTGTCTCAAGGATTTGCATGGACAAGCTTCATTCTACAGTTGATTCCAAATCACAACAATTCAAAGAAAATCATACTTATAATTTAGGCCTTCGCTCAGATTTAATGGCGAGACTCGAAGAAGTTAAAAAAGGTGGTGGTGATAAGTATGTAGATCGTCATCATAAAAGAGGTAAGCTCCTGCCAAGGGAGAGAATTGAAAGAATTCTTGATGATGGTTCTCCCTTTATTGAGCTTAGTTCTCTAGCAGCAACTGATGTTTACGAAACTGAAGTTCCATCTGCAGGTGTCGTTACAGGGATTGGAAGAGTCCATGGAACTGAGTGTATGTTTGTGGCAAATGATGCAACAGTTAAGGGTGGGACTTACTTTCCTTTAACAGTAAAAAAACATTTAAGAGCACAAGAAATCGCTCTTGAGAATAGGTTACCTTGTATTTACTTAGTAGATTCCGGTGGCGCCTTTTTACCTAAGCAAGATGAAGTCTTTCCTGATCGAGATCATTTCGGAAGAATTTTTTATAATCAGGCCAGGATGTCAGGTGAGGGAATACCTCAAATTGCAGTTGTCTTAGGTTCATGTACGGCAGGAGGAGCTTATGTTCCTGCTATGTCTGATGAAACGATTATCGTTAAAGAAAACGGGACCATCTTTTTAGGTGGGCCTCCACTTGTCAAGGCCGCAACAGGTGAAGAAGTAACCGCAGAAGATTTAGGTGGAGCAAAAGTTCACACCCATGAAAGTGGTGTTGCTGACCACTTTGCTGAAAACGAAGAAGACGCCTTACATATTACAAGAAACATAGTTGAAAATTTAAATTATAAATCTCTGGGCGTACAGTCAGGATATAAGAAAACTTCCCCTGTAGAAGATCCACTTTTTGATACTAAAGAGATTTATGGGATTGTTCCTAAAGATACAAAAATTCCTTACGACGTAAGAGAAATTATAGCAAGATTAGTTGATGGCTCTGAGTTCCACGAATTTAAAGCAAAGTATGGAACAACTCTTGTTTGTGGTTTTGCAAAACTTCATGGCCACGCAGTTGGGATTGTGGCCAATAATGGAATTCTATTTTCTGAAAGCGCACAAAAAGGTGCTCACTTTATAGAACTATGTGGACAAAGAAAAATACCTCTTATTTTTCTTCAAAACATTACAGGCTTCATGGTTGGTCGAAAATATGAATCAGAAGGTATTGCAAAACATGGAGCTAAGATGGTTACAGCCGTTTCAACTGTTAGAGTTCCAAAATTTACAGTGATCATCGGAGGTTCTTTTGGTGCCGGAAATTATGGAATGTGTGGTCGTGCCTATCAACCAAGATTTTTATGGATGTGGCCTAATGCTCGAATTTCTGTGATGGGTGGAGAACAAGCGGCTGGGGTTTTAACCACTGTGAAACAAGATGGATTAAAGAATCAAGGAAAAAAGGAAATGAGTGCAAAAGAGGTTGATGACTTCCAGGCACCGATATTAGAAAAGTATGAAAACGAGGGCAGTGCTTATTATTCAACAGCAAGATTGTGGGATGATGGAGTCATTGATCCTGCACAAACCAGAGATATTTTAGGACTCGCTATATCGGCCAGTCTAAACCAAGAAATACCAGACCCTAGATGGGGCGTTTTTAGGATGTAGTGAAATGAGTGACTTCTTCAAGGTTTCAAAAGATTCAAGAGGTGTAGCTACTATTACATTGAATAGGCCAGATATTCATAATGCCTTTAATGATGAAATGATTATTGGTTTAACCCAAAAAATCCGAGAGATGGAAACTGACGAATCTCTTAGAGTTCTCATTCTTACAGGGAATGGGAAATCATTTTGTGCAGGGGCTGATCTTAACTGGATGAAAAAAATGAAAGATTATTCATCTGCTGAGAATTATGAAGATAGTCTAGCTCTCGCTGGTTTATTTCATACTATTAATAATTTCCCTTGCCCTGTTATTGGGAAAATTAATGGAGCATCTCTAGGAGGAGGAGCAGGGCTCGTCGCTGCCTGTGACTATGTTGTTGCTCATGAATCAGCCAAGTTTGGGTTTACCGAAGTAAGACTTGGGTTAGTTCCAGCAGTCATCTCTCCTTTTGTTATGGCCAAAATTGGTGAAAGTCAGGCCCGTGCATATTTTCTATCTGGAGAAAGGTTTGATTCTGAAGAGGCCAAGAGAATTGGACTCGTTCATAAGGTCTCTCTTGACCGTCATTTCCATAACGATGTTGAAAATTGTATCAGCGAGTTTCTGAAGGCCGGCCCAAAGGCCCAAAGAGCAGCAAAAGACTTAATAAGAAATGTTCTTCACTTTAACCCCCAAGGCAAAGAAGCTGTAACAGACTTTACATGTAAAACAATTAGTCAGATTAGGATCAGTGAAGAAGGTCAAGATGGTATGACTGCATTGCTAGAAAAGAGGAAACCATCATGGCTAAAATAAAAAAAATACTGATAGCGAATCGCGGTGAAATAGCCATTCGAATAATTAATACCTGTCGAATCAAAGGTATTGCGACTGTCAGTATATATAAACCTGAAGAAAAAGATTATCCTCATGCGCTTCTTGCTGATGAGAGTATATGCCTAGGAGATGGTACTCTCGCTGAGACTTACTTAAACCAAAAACTTCTATTAGATATTGCCAAAAAATATAAGGCGGATGCTATCCACCCTGGATACGGCTTTTTGTCAGAAAATGCGGAATTTTCTTCAAACGTAAGAAAGGCCGGGCTTATTTTTATTGGGCCCTCTGAAGATTCCATGAAACTAATGGGAGACAAGATTTCTTCTAAAGTAAAAATGGAAGAAATTGGTGCGCCTCTTATTCCTGGGTATCATGGTGATAATCAAGATATATCTTTCTTATCAAATCAAGCAAAGAAAATTGGATTTCCTATTTTAGTAAAGGCCAGTGCTGGTGGCGGTGGGAAAGGAATGAGAATAGTCAATTCGGAATCAGAGTTTGATGATTCTCTTGAAGGGGCCAAACGTGAAGCAATGAATGCTTTTGGTAATGATAAGGTTCTCATTGAGAAGTTTATTGTTAATCCTAGACATATTGAGGTCCAAGTCTTTTCTGATCAACATGGTAACCACTTACACCTGTTTGAAAGAGAATGTTCTATTCAGAGAAGATACCAAAAAATTGTAGAGGAGAGTCCATCACCTGCTCTATCAACAAAACTTAGAGATGAAATGACTAAAACAGCAGTTAAAATATCTTCTAGTATTGATTACGAAGGTGCAGGGACAATAGAGTTTATTTTAGATGAAGACGGGAAATACTATTTTCTTGAAATGAATACACGTCTCCAAGTTGAACATCCAGTAACAGAAATGGTGACAGGCCTTGATTTAGTTGACCTTCAAATTCAAGTAGCAGAAGGACAAAAGCTATCATTAAAACAAGAAGATATTCATTCAAGAGGCCATGCCATTGAAGTTCGATTATATGCAGAAGATCCTGATAATGAATTTTTACCTTCAATTGGTGTCATTGAAAAAGTAGGTTCTCCATTTTTCCCTGGGGCAAGACTTGATACCGGATTTGAAGATGGAAATGAAGTTACAATTAATTTTGATCCTATGCTAGCTAAACTTATTGTACATGCCACTGATCGTTCGCAAGCAATTGAAAAAATGAAAGTCGTTTTAGACCAAGTTCCATTTTATGGAGTTACAACTAATAGAGATTACTTAAGAAGAATTTTAGATCACTCAAAATTTAAAGATGGTGAAACATTTACTCATTTTGTAGAGACCTATAAAGATGAATTACAGAAAAGTGACCTTACAAATGAAGACATTGCAAAGGCCATCTTTGTTTATCTCAATACATCACAATCAAAAAATAATAATGAAGTCACATCTAATGTTTATGGTCCATGGGATTCATTATCTGGACTGAGGAACGTGTAGTGAAAAAGAAACTTGTAGTTAATAATCAAGAGGTCGAATTTCATCTAATAAAGAACTTAGATGGGGAAATGATTATAGAAGTTGATAATCAAAAGTTTGAATTATCTACTCTGAAGTCAGATCCTGATCATTTTATTTTTAAATATAACGATAAAAACCACTTTTCAAATATTTCTCCTTCTAAAAAGAATGGATTAATTGTTGATGGCGTAACATATACTGTCGGTCCTATTGATCGTTCTAAGTCATCAAGTACGGGATCTGACTCTGAAGCCATGTCTTCACCTATGCCTGGGAAAATTTTGAAATTACTAGTTGATTTAGGTGCTACTGTTTCTAAAGGGGATGGACTCTTGATAATGGAAGCGATGAAAATGGAGCATACGATTAAGGCCTCCCATGATGGAATTCTTGAAAAGTTCTATTTTGCTGAGGGCGAACTTGTTGATGGTGGTGTGGAGCTCGTAGGGCTTAAAGGTATGGAGGAAGCTTAATGCTTGATTCATTACCAAAAAAAGTTCGTATCATTGAAGTTGGTCCTCGCGATGGACTACAAAATGAAAAATTAGCATTGGATCTAGAGACAAAAACTCACTTTATTAATTTATTAGTAGAAGCAGGTTTTGATTCAATAGAGGCCACAAGCTTCGTTCGACCAGATAAAATTCCTCAAATGGGAGATGCTAAACTTCTTTTTAAAGAGTTGGTTTCAAACAAATTATTAAATAAAGCAAGATTGATGTGTTTAGTTCCTAACATGAAAGGTATGGACAATGCTATTTCAGTAGGAGTTAAAGATATAGCTGTTTTCACTGCGACTTCAGAAACATTTAATAAAAATAATATTAATGCGACTATTGATGAATCATTTTCACGAATTGAAGAGGTTATGAAAGTAGCAACTTCAAATAATATCAATATTAGAGGTTATATTTCTACTGTATTTGGATGTCCTTATGAAGGGGATACTTCAATTGATGTTCTTAAGAAACAATGTGAACGACTTTTTAATCTCGGGGCCTTTGAAGTTAGTCTTGGAGATACAATAGGAAGTGCGAACCCATTACAGGTCATAAAGATTAGTAATGAACTTAAAAAAGATTTTGATATAGACAAAATCTGTCTTCATTTCCATGACTCTAGAGGAACAGCCTTATCGAATATCCTTGTTGGTCTTAATGAAGGATTCACAAATTTTGATTCATCTGCTGGTGGATTAGGCGGTTGTCCTTACGCACTTGGTGCTACTGGAAATGTAGCAACAGAAGACGTAGTTAACTTAATGGAAAGTATGGGAATTTCTACAGGCATTGATATAAATAAACTATCGGAAGCCTCGAACTATATTTTACAAAAATTGAATAGAGCTAGCTCATCTAAATACCTATTGGCCTATTTAGCTGGAAAAGGTGGCAAATGAGTCATTATCTTGAAAACACAAAACATCTTAGCCTTGAACTAGAGAATTTCATTTTAACTATCACTTTAGATAATCCAAAAATGAGAAATGCTATTACTACTGATATGATTGACTCAATTGAAGCAGTTTTAAAGGGTGCTGATAGAGATGAGAAAGTACGAGTTGTAGTATTAACAGGTGCGGGTAATTCTTTTTGTGCAGGTGGTGACCTAAATGCCATGGAGAATAAGTCGGGAATGTTCGCTGGTAACTCTGCAGAGCTTCGAGAAAACTATTCAACAGGGATTCAGCGTATTCCTAGGGCCATTGAGGCCTTTCAAAAACCTATTATCGGTATGATTAATGGAGCTGCGATTGGAGCAGGTTGTGATTTGGCCAGTATGTGTGACTTAAGAGTAGGGACAACAAACAGTAAATTTGGTGAGACATTTTCCAAACTTGGTTTAGTTCCTGGGGACGGTGGTCCCTATTTTTTAACTCGAGTAGTTGGCTACGCAAAGGCTATGGAGCTTTATTTGACTGGTGATTTGATCAACGGAGATGAGGCATTGAGAATTGGCCTTTTAAATCACTTGGTCAATGATGATGAGCTAGAAAGCAAAACCAAAGAACTTGCTTTAAAAATTGCTCAAAACGCACCTATCGCCATCCAGATGACAAAACAATCATTAAAGTCTGTTCGGCTTGCTGATTTAAACTCCCACTTAGATTTAATGGCCACATATCAAGGAATTGCTCAAAGAACTGATGATCATTTCGAAGGTATAAAGGCCTTTAAAGAAAAACGCAGTCCAAAGTTCGAGGGAAAATAGCCTCGGAATTTGACATACCAGCTCCCTATTGAAAAAATTAATAAAAACATTAGTTTAGCCTATGAGTGTAGTGATGAAGCTATCGTTGTTAGTCATATTCATTGGCCTAATCTCTTCCTGTACAACAGTTCATTACCGATCAAGCGGAAAAATGGAAGTGACTTTGGCGGCCCGAGACAAGCACGAACATCGTGTTGAGGCCATTGGTCATAAAGAATTCTATCTGTGGGGGAAAATCCCAAATGATGACCATACTGTCATGTTAGATAAAGTTCTTTGGAATCAAGGGTTAGTCTCAGCAGCAAGTTTAAATATTACTGAATACCAAACTCTTAAAGACATGCTTGTCTCTTGGATTACTTTGGGAATGTACATTCCTATTAGATATAAAATAGTGGCATTTGGTATAAAAAGTACGGAGACTGAATTTGAATAAAGTTATCTTTTTATTCCTAATCTTTTCTTTTGCCAGTTGTACAGGACATCTAAGTTTGGCCAATAGAGGCTGCTCAAAAGACAATAATATATTGATTGTTAAAAAGAATGACAGATACCCGGTAAAGGTAAGGATCGAAGGGAAGAGTTTTTTTGTTAAAACTAAAATCTATACAGGATCAAAATTTCTTTCTACCCCTGAAAAATTTAAAATTGCTGATATTTTAGCGGAACATGGAATTGATTGTAATAATGTTAAAAATATATCAATAACGACAAAAACCACTGGATGGGAAAATATTATTGGTTTAATTCCATTTGTGAGTGGAAAAACACTTATAATAGAAGGTGAGCTTTCTCATATTGTCACGGAAGATGACGCTGACAAGGAAAAGTCTAAAGGCGAACCCTCCTCATGAAGAGAGGGAGGCCAGGAAGGCCTTTTAAGGAGTAGAAATGAAATTTTTCTTAATACTATTTTTTATGTTTCCCTTAGCGATGAGTGCAGGGGAATTTTCACATGAATCCGGTGCCTCTATTTTAACTTCAGGTGGTAATTCTAGCTACTCAACTTGGAATTTTAATACCCGAAATGATTATAAGCTATCAAGATCAATCTATCAGTTGAGTGGTCATTACACATACGGCACTGCCGGTGAGGTTGAAAGTGCTAGAAGTTGGGATGGGAAAATTGGTTTTGAAAGAATTCTTAAAAAAGGTTGGCTTGGTTATGTTAGTCAGCAGATTGAAGGGGATAAATTCAAAGGAATTGAGGCCCGGTATAATTCTGATGTCGGTGCTGGGTTTAGATTGTTAGATAAAGAAAAACATAAAATTAAAACTGAATTAGGTTATCGTTTTACAGTTGAAAAACATAGAGACTCTAATCAAGCGGATGATAAATATCAAAAAGGAAGGGCCTTTATAGAAAATACTCATCAGTTGACCGAAACCTTATTCTTTAGGGTTTGGGTTGAGTATATACCTAACTTTAGTCTTGGCTCGGATTACATGATAAATGGTGGTTCAAGTATTCAAGCATCTTTAACTAAATTATTTTCCCTAAAAGTTGGTTATGAAGGTAATTATGACAATATGCCCTCTAAGAGTTCGAATAAAAAATACGATTATATGTACACAACTAGTTTGATTGCGAAGTTTTAATCATCAAGTAAATTCATCATTTCTTGAAACTTCGACTTTTTATATTCTTCAATTTCTTCTTCATTGTCCAGATGACCAAACTCTGTTCGATCCTGGAGAGTGAAGAGGTTAGCATCAGAGAGATCTTCTAAAAATCTAGTTTTGTGACGGACTAGATTTTTTCCATAAATTTTTCGTTCTTTACAAAAGGTCATGTAGAGATTTTCTTGGGCCCTCGTTATACCGACGTAACAGAGACGTCTTTCTTCTGAAATGTCTTCTCCAAGTTTAATTACATTTTTGTGAGGTATTGTCTCTTCTTCCATACCAATGAGAAACACAGTATCAAACTCTAATCCCTTAGAAGAATGAAGAGTCATTAAGGTGACTTCATTTTTCCTAATGTCATCGTCTTCATCCTCATCTTTATTATCTTGACTGTCCTGTAGCAGTAGTTTTTCTACAAAATTTTTGAGAGTTGCATGAGTTTTTTGAAATTGAACAAATCTCTCTGCTGACTCGATGAAGGTCATGACATCTTTTTTCCTTCGATCGACCTGTTTTACACTATCGTATTGTTTTTCAATATATTTGAAAAACTCGATATCATCTATGAGTAAAGATATAGCTTCATTTAATGGTCTAACGTCAAAGTTTTCTTTGTGACGTTGGATGAGCTCGGTAAAGTTCTTAATATGCTTTTCACTTTTTGGAACTAAACCTGGATCGAGTCTCATGGACTCAAATAGAGAAACCTTTTTTTCTTCAGAACTGGTTAAATATTTTTCGAGAGTTACTCTTCCTATTCCTCTACTTGGAACATTTAAAATTCTCCTAATCGCCATCTGATCTTTAGGATTAAGAAGAACCATCATATAACTGATGAGGTCTTTTACTTCTTTCTTTTCATAAAATTTTTGTCCACCAATAACAGTATAAGGAACTTGGCTAAGTCGTAATTGTTCTTCGATTGGTTGGGCCTGGGTATTGCTGCGATACAGAACTGCAAAATCTGCTAAATGACGTCCAAGTCCTTGATATTTAACGATTTGTTCGACGATAATTTCTGCTTCATGATCGGTATCAGCGGTTAGCCAAAGAAGGGGTTGTTTATCACTTTCTTTTCTAGACCAAAGAGTTTTATCTCTTCGATTTTTATTTTTTGTGATGACCTCATTTGCAAGTTTGAGAATTGGACTAGTTGATCGATAGTTTTCTTCAAGCTTTACAATCTTCGCACCCGGGAAATTCTTTTCAAAATTTAAGATATTAGTAATATCTGCACCACGGAAAGCATAAATACTTTGATCATCATCTCCAACAACGCAGAGGTTGTTGTGCTTTCTTGTAAGACCCATAACTAATTCAAACTGGAGATGATTTGTGTCTTGATACTCATCAATCATGATGTATTTAAATTTCTCTGACCATTTATCAGCGACATCTGGGTTGTCTCTAAATAATTGAACAACTAAAAATAAAATGTCGTCAAAATCGATGGCATTAAAAAATTTAAGTTTGTCTTCATATTCCCGATAAATATGTTCGACTGCAATACAGTAGGGATCATCTTCATCAAAGAATTTTGAATTTTGATAATCTTCACAACCTACACCCTGATTTTTGAGGTAACTAATTCGTGATTGAATCTCTTTAACGTCAAAAGATTTTTCGGCGTTATACCTTTTAAGTTCTCCACGAATAATTCCAAACTGGTCAGTCATGTCGTAAATACTGAAATTTTTATGATAACCCAGCTTGTCAATATCCTCTTTTAGAATACGAACACCAAGACTATGAAAAGTGGTGAGAGTAATGCCACGCATTTTTCCTCTACCTAATAGAGTAAGAACTCTCTCTCGCATTTCTTTTGCGGCCTTATTTGTGAAACTAACACCCAATATTTCTTTAGATGGAATACCTAGATTGTAGACCATATGGGCAATTCGATAGGTGATAGTCCTTGTTTTGCCTGAGCCTGCACCTGCCAATATAAGAACTGGTCCATTGATGACTTCTGCCGCCTGGCGTTGTTGTGTGTTTAAACCTGAGAGTGTGATCATTGAACTTAGAATTTAACCGATCCTTTGCCGTTCAAGCAATCAACTTTTCAAACTATTCCTAGTGGTCAATATCTAGCTGATTTTGCTACAATTCACTCTCAAAATGACCCTCATTTATAAGGATTAGTCATGGCTAAAAAGAAGAAAGTGACAAAAAAGAAAGTTACTAAGAAAAAGGCTACTAAAAAGAAAGTGGCGAAGAAAAAAGTGACAAAAAAGAAAGTGGCGAAGAAGAAAGCGACTAAAAAGAAAGTGGCGAAGAAAAAAGCGACTAAAAAGAAAGTCGCGAAGAAAAAAGCGACTAAAAAGAAAGTGGCGAAGAAAAAGTCTTCTAAAAAGAAAGCACTACCAATTAATTTAAAAAAACAACTTCATGATTCAATTCTAGAACTTATAAGAGTGACTTCAACGGTTATCCCAAATGATGTTCAAAAAGTAATTCTAGAAGCTCTTGAAAGAGAGAAGAAAGGTACAACTGCTGAATATGCGATGAAGATAATTGAGGCCAATATCAAATTAGCTAAAAATAAAAGCCAGCCTATGTGTCAGGACACTGGAACAATTCTTTTCTTTGTTGAGCACCCTGCTGGCTTTCACCAAAACGACTTTAAAAAGGTTGTTAATAAGGCCGTCGTTGAGGCGACTAAGAAAGGTTATTTAAGGCAAAATTCTGTAGACACTCTAACTGGTGCTAACAATACGATGAATTTAGGACCAGGACATCCAAGCTTTCACTTCCATGAACATGGAAAAAAATCAATTGATGTAAAACTAATGCTTAAAGGTGGAGGCTGCGAAAATGTTGGCGCTCAATACAGTCTCCCTCATGTTCCCTTAGATGCTGGTCGCGATCTGGACGGTGTCCGTAAAGTAATCCTTGAAGCAATAGTTAAAGCCCAAGGAAAAGGTTGTGGACCAGGTGTCCTTGGAATCACTATTGGTGGAGATAGAGGAGCCGGGTACGTAGACTCTAAAGAACAACTCCTTCGAAAGTTAGACGATCATAGCCCAATTAAAGAGCTCGCAGACCTAGAAAAAGATATTGTAGAAACTGCAAATAAATTAGGAATTGGACCAATGGGGTTTGGAGGAAAGACAACTCTTCTTGGTTGTAAAATTGGAGTACTTAACCGTCTACCTGCCTCTTACTTTGTTTCAATTTCTTATATGTGTTGGGCCTTTAGAAGACAGGGAATTAATTTAGGACCTAAAAACGAAATTAAAAAATGGCTTTACTAGTCCGGAGACTATAATGAAACGACTTGATTATCCTTTTAATGAGGAAAAAGTAAGAGAACTAAAAGTTGGGGATATGGTTATTATCTCAGGTAAACTTTTCACGGGTAGAGATGCTATTCATAAATATTTACATGATGGAAACCCATCACCAGTTGATCTAAAAAATCAGATTATTTATCATTGCGGACCTGTCGTACTAGAAGAAAAAGATGGCTATAGAGTCGTAGCAGCTGGTCCTACAACATCAATTCGTGAAGAGCCATACCAATGGGAAGTTATGCGAGACCATGGGATAGTAGGTGTGATTGGTAAAGGTGGAATGGGACCAAAGACTCTAAAAGGTTGCCAAGAATACGGATGTGTTTACTTTCATGCAATCGGTGGTGCTGCTCAAGTTCTCGCTGAAAAAATTAAATCTGTAGACAATGTCTATTTAAAAGAAAAGTTTGGTTCTCCTGAAGCTATTTGGGAGCTAACTGTAGATGAATTTCCTTGTGTCGTTACAATGGATAGTCATGGAAATAGTCTTCACGAGAAAGTTGAAGGTGAAAGTTCTGAAATCTTAAAGACGCTTATTTAAAGGCTTATATGAAACGATATTTGATTACTAGTGCTCTCCCTTATGCAAACGGACCACTTCACTTTGGTCACCTCGCCGGTGTTTATTTACCTGCAGATGTTTTTTATAGGCATACAAAACTAATGGGAAGGAAGGCCATTCATATCTCAGGTTCTGATGAGCATGGTGTCGCCATTATGCTAAATGCTCAAAAAGCTAATAAAGAATATAAAGCTTATGTTGATGAATGGCATGAAAACCATAAACAGCTCTTTGATAAATATAAAGTATTCTTTGATTATTTTGGGCAAACTTCAGCAGACTATCACGCTGAAGAGGTAATTCCTTGGTTTAAGGCCATTCATGAGAAAGGACTTATTGGAACAAAAGATAGTCAACAGTTGTATTGCAAAGATTGTAAAAATCATCTACCTGATCGTTTCGTAAAAGGGCAGTGTTATAGTTGTGACTATGAGGATGCCAGAGGTGATGAATGTCCAAACTGTGGAATTATTGTCGACCCAGTGAAGTTAAAGAGTCCCGTATGCCAAATTTGTAGTAGTCAAAATATTGAAGAAGTAACCGTAACTCAATACTATCTTTTACTTTCAAAGTTCGAAAAAGAATTTAAAGAATATCTCTCTGGTAGAAAGCCTATATGGAGAAAGACAGTATTTCCTTTTGTCGAAAGTCTTATTAAAGATGGTCTTCACGACAGGGCCATATCTAGAGATCTCGATTGGGGAATTGATGTTCCTTTAGCCGAGGCAAAAGGAAAGAGGCTCTACGTCTGGTTTGATGCACCTATTGGATACGTATCTAACACCAAGAAAATGATTGAAGAAAAAGGTTTGTCTGAAGATTATATGAAAGATTGGTGGACCAATCCTGATTCCGAAATTGTTCACTTCATTGGAAAAGACAATATTATTTTCCACAGTATTATTTTTCCTTGTATGTCGATGGCATCTGGAAGAGCTCTTCCAGCTACTGACGTACCAGCGAATCAATATTTAAATTTAGAAGGAAAACAGTTTTCTAAATCTGCTGGTTGGTATGTCGATTCAAATGAAGCGGTGGAGCAGTTTGGAGCTGATGCTCTGAGATATTACCTTTTCTCAATACTCCCTGAAGGAAGTGACTCAAGTTTTACTTGGGAAGGGTTTCAGGCTCGAGTAAATGGTGAGCTGGCCAATAATATAGGAAACCTCGTAAATAGATGTTTGAAGTTCTGGGCGAAGAACTGGTCTGATGGGTTGCCCGCAGAGGCCTTCGCTGGACTATTTGGAAGTGAAGCTGAGACAAAGTTTTCAACTACAATTAAAGAACTTCATGAACAGCTTGATGGAAAACATATTAAGAAAGCTCTTGAGACTTTGATGGCACTTGGGCAAGAAGTTAATACATATTTTTCTGATAAAGCACCGTGGGCCGAGTTTAAAACAGATCCAGAAGCAGCTTCAAAGACTATTGCTGAAACTGGATTGCAGATTCTAGTGTTGGGAGTTCTTTTTGAGCCATTTCTTCCCGACTTAAGTGAAAACATCCTTTCATTGTTCGGAGATAAGATCACTTCAAAAGTAAAAGAGCAAATATATCAAGGTGACTTGAGTATTCTTAGTGAACTCGTAAAAGATGGTTATCAACTTACTGGGAAACCTAAGGCCCTTGTTCCAAAAATAGATGATGACGTTATTGCAAAATTAAAAGAGGAACTTGGTCAAAAAGGAAATTGAAATGAGTGAATCACCCTTATGGAGTCCATCTCCTGAGACAATTGTTCAATCTTCCATGAAAGAGTTTCAATCTCATATTGAAATTATGACTACTCTTAAATTTGATAATTATAATGAATTTCATCAATGGTCTGTTGATAACCCTGGAGAGTTTTGGACTTCTCTCATTGACTATTACAATGTGGCCTATGAAGGTAATCCAACTCCTGCTGTTAAAAACTTAAATTTTTCAGATTATTCTTGGTTTCCCAATTTAAAGATGAATTTTGCAAAAAATCTTTTAAAAGAGGGGAAAGATAAATCGATTGCCTTTAACTTTGTTCACGAGTCAGGGCTTAAAAGGGAAGTGTCATATAAACAATTGAGAGAAGAAGTTGGCTCATTTCAACAATCGCTTAGCTCTATCATTCAAACTGGTGATGTCCTTGCTTGCTATATGCCAAATATTCCTGAAACGGCCGTCTCTATGTTGGCCACAACTGGATTAGGTGGAGTCTTTACATCTACAAGTAGTGACTTTGGAGTAAATGGTGTCCTTGATCGTTTTTCTCAATCCAAACCAAAAGTTCTTGTCGCTGCTGCTGGATATGACTACAACGGTAAATATTTTGATTTAACAGATAAGCTCCTACAAATCGAAAAAGAACTTCCAAGTCTAGAAAAATTAGTCATCGTTGATTTTTTAAATAAAGGTGTAGATCTCTCAAAGTTTAAGAAAGCAGCTCTATATTCAGATATGATTAAAGCAAAAGGAGAGTGTCGCTTCATTGATGTACCCTTTGATTCTCCTCTCTATATAATGTACTCAAGTGGAACGACAGGAAAACCAAAGTGTATCGTCCACAGTGTTGGGGGAACTCTACTTCAACATGTAAAAGAACTTGGTCTTCACACTAACTTAACTTCAGAAAAGAACATCTTTTATTTTACAACTTGTGGCTGGATGATGTGGAATTGGCTTGTTTCCTCATTATTTTTTGGTTCAAAAATCACTTTATATGAGGGGAGTCCAGGGTTTCCATCTCTAAAGGATTTCTTTAAAATTGTTGAGACAGAAAAAATAAATATTTTTGGAACGTCTCCTAAGTTTTTAAGAGCGTTAGAAGATAACGGTTATGATAAAGAGTTTAAACTAGAGTCTCTCCAAACTATATTATCAACAGGTGCTCCACTGCTTCCTGAACAATATGACTTTGTTTACAATAAAATTAAACAAGATGTCTGTTTATCTTCAATATGTGGTGGAACTGACATTATTGGTTGTTTCTTTTTAGGTAACCCTGCTGAACCTGTTTACAGAGGTGAAATTCAGTCTCTAGGCCTAGGAATGGATATCTCTTGCTTTAATGACAAGGGGAAGGAAGTTTTAGATTCAGAAGGTGAGTTAGTCTGTAGAAAATCATTTCCCTCCAGACCGATCTGTTTCTTAAATGATGAAAATAATGAAAAAATTAATAATGCTTACTTTAATCGGTTCAAAGATGTTTGGCATCATGGTGATTTCATAACTTTAACTTCTAGGAAAACAGTAAAAGTTTTTGGAAGAAGTGATGCGACTTTAAATCCAGGTGGAGTGAGAATCGGAACTGCTGAAATTTATAGACAAACAGAATCGTTGCCATATTTAGCTGACTCTTTATGTGTTGGTAGACCAGCTGACGGCGACGTTGAGGTTGTCCTCTTTGTGAAGTTAAATGAGGGTGAAGATCTAAGCGAAGATAGAGTTAAAGAAATAAAAACACAAATTAGAAAGAATACAACGCCAAGACATGTTCCCAGTCATGTTTGGACAGTTACAGATATCCCTTACACTCGTTCAGGAAAGAAGATGGAGCTGGCGATTTCAAGAATTCTTCAAGGAAAAGAACTGAGCAATAAAGAAGCAGTCGCAAATCCTGAGTGTTTAAGTCAGTACAATCAGTTCGCGAGTTCTTGACTGGATCAGTCTCTCTTTTAATTGTTTCCTATTTTCACTATTTTAGAGATAATAGAACAAAGAACTTTTGTCACTTATGACAATCACAGTCAACTTAGAAAGATTTCCTTATGCCAAAATGGACAAGGATAGACCAGAAACCTTTCAAGGAGGAACTTATGGTCAGGAAAATGAAAACGTTTAGTTTAATAACTTTATTAACTTTATTCTTTTCTGCGCAGGCAAGTGCAGGATTTTTAATTGAGCCTTACTTAGGTTATGTCATAGCAGGAGAAACAACTGACACTAATTACACTCCAGTGGTAACGACTGAGTACAGTGGGTTAAATTTAGGTGGAAGACTTGGATTTCAGTACTTAGGCTTAATGGCCGGTGCTCAATATGAAATGATGAGTACTGATTTAGATGTAACTCAAGTAGGAACTGGGACAGCTAAAGATGCTGTCAAAAAAAGTAATATGGGAATCTTTGTAGGATACAACTTTCCTATGATGCTTCGAGTTTGGGGGACATACTTTTTAGATTCTACACTAGAAGGTGATGATCCAAATAAGGCTGGGCTTCAGTACATCAACTCTACTGATACTATCTCTGGTGGTGGTTACGCTCTTGGAGTCGGATTTACTGCACTTCCATTTATCTCTCTAAACTTAGAGTACAGAACTTATGAGTATGATGAGTGGGAAGACACTGATGGAACTCCTTCAAGTGGAAACTATACTAAAAAGCCTGAATCTAATGAGATTTTCTTATCAGTTTCAGCTCCATTTGTTTTCTAATTTAATTTAAATTTAATTATAAGAAAGGGTCCTTAATGGGCCCTTTTTTTATTCTAGAGAGTTCCAGTAGGGGTCATTGAAGGCTTTTCATGTCCAATAGGTTCTTTAATTGTTTTATTCCAGGTTCTAATTAGTTCACCTGTTTCTGAATCTACCCATGCCGTGAAACTAGAGATGTCATCACCACCAAGAAGATAAGAAACAGTTACATGTTCCATTAAACGACCACGATCATTCTTTACTTGGATTACACTTTTATTTCTCTTCACTAATACTTTTGTAGTATGTTTTTGAAAGCGAAGTAGTTTATTTCCTAACACTTTTTTCCAGTTAGGGTTGAACTTGTTTGTCCACTTTAAATTTTTTGCTGGCGTCTTACTTTTGCCGATCAATTCACGCCCATCAATAGTAATTACTTTTGGTAAATTTGGAGAAAGGCTGGATGGTTTTCTTTTTTGTTTAATTGGGCTTTTAACAAATTTAAGTTCTGTTTTTGTGCTCGGCCATGAAATTGTTTTTTCTTTTTTAGGGGTTTTGTTAGAAAATGTCTCCCAAGAGTCATCCATTACTTTACTGTTTACTTGATAGAACTTGTAACCCAGGGCCACAGTTAAACAGAATAAACTTATCAAACT
>JAGSHI010000129.1 GCA_023954635.1 Bacteriovoracaceae bacterium | reverse complement strand
TATTTCCCATTCACACTTAGATCATATTTCTGACTTGGCCTTTATGTCTGATAATTGTTTTGGACTCAAAGGAAAACCATTCGAGATTCATTGCCATGGACCAGTTAAGAAAGCAATTATGACTCATCTTCTGAATGATATTATATGGCCAGACTTTACTAAATTACCGACTGAAGCAAATCCTACTCTTAGGTTCAATGTTCTTGAGGCCGAGCAAAAATTTCAAGTAGGTGAGTATACTATCTTGCCGGTTCGAGTTAATCATCCTGGAGATGCTCTTGGATTCATAGTCGAAAAAGGAAACTGTGCAATTGTTTTTACACAAGACACAGGTCCAACTGAAAGGATCTGGGAATTGGCTAAAGGTTATTCAAACCTCAAGGCCATTTTTACTGAAGTCAGCTTTCCAAACAAATTAGAAAAAGTGGCCATTGATAGCCAACATCACACTCCATCTACAATGAAGATTGAGATTGAAAAGATGCCAGGTGACGTCCCCATTTTTTTAGGTCATTTAAAACCTAATTATCAACCATTACTTTTTCAGGAGATAGGTGCTCTTGAGAATGAGCGGATTAATATTCTAGGCTCAGATGATACCTCTTATGTATTCTAAGTGATTGAAATTCAAAAGATTCTCCATTGAAATAAAGTAAAAAAAGGTTGTCGATTCGTCCTTAAAAGACGAATATGAGCCAAATTTAAAGAATGCAATGAATTGCGGAGATTCCTATGGGTTGGTTTGATAAAGTAGAAAATCCAAAACTGAAGTCATCAAAGAAGGTGAACAATGCGACACCTGAAGGGCTATGGAAAAAATGTGTTAACTGTGGAGAGATTGTTCAATCTTCAAAGTTAGAAGAAAGATATCAGGTTTGTCCTTATTGTGATCATCATTTCAGGCTTAGTGCTAAAGAGAGAGTTGATCTACTTATTGATGAAGGAACTTTTCAATTAGCAGGCATGGAGATGTCTACTTCAGACCCTCTTGGATTCAATGATAAGAAACCGTACAAAGAAAGACTTGAGTTGGCCCAGGGAAAAACGGGATTAAAAGATGGAACTTTACTTGGAATGGGTAAGGTAAATGGACAAGATGTTTCTTTAGCCGTGATGAATTTTCAATTCATGGGTGGAAGTATGGGAGTTGTTACTGGTGAGAAAATTGCTCTTGCTATGGACATCGCTTATGAAAAAAATATCCCTTGTATCGTAGTTTCATGTTCTGGTGGAGCAAGAATGCAAGAGGGGATTTTATCTCTTATGCAAATGGGGAAAACATCAGCTTCAAGGCAAAGATTAAAAAATAAAGGTATTCCATATATTTCTGTTCTTACTGATCCAACTACTGGCGGTGTAGCAGCTTCATTTTCGATGCTAGGTGACGTAAATATTGCGGAACCTAAAGCTTTGATTGGATTTGCCGGTCCAAGGGTGATTGAGCAAAGTATTCGACAAACTTTACCTGAAGGGTTTCAGCGTTCAGAGTTTTTAGAAGAGCACGGTTTTGTAGATAGAATTGTTCATCGTCATCAATTAAAAGATGAAGTTCATTTCTTTTGTGAAATGTTTAATGCTTCTCTTAAAACTCAATGACAAAAATCTTTGACCTTAGCTTAGAAACAAAAATTGAGACATGGCTAGCAGACAATATCGGCCTTGAATTTTTTAAAGGCGGATTTGACCGCTTAGATAAATATTTTTCAGATTTTAAACTAGTCATTCAAAATTCAAATACAAAAATTATAACTATTGGTGGAACTAACGGTAAGGGACAAACGAGTCTTTTTCTTGAGCAAATATTGCTAGAGAATGACTGCTCAGTTTCTGTTTGGACGTCTCCGCATATTTTGTCAGTTACTGAAAGATTTAGGTTTAATGGAAGGCCATTATCTCAAGAGGATTTGTTTTCTTTATTTGAAATAGCTTACTCAAAAATAGGAAGTGAAAATTTAAGTTATTATGAGTTTCTTTTTTATGTCTTTATGGGGTTTGTTACTGAAAATGAATTACCCGATTATATTATTTTAGAAGTTGGACTAGGTGGACGTTTAGATGCTGTTAACTTCTTTGATCCGGATCTCACCGCTCTTGTTTCTATAGGTAAAGATCATCAGGAAGTATTAGGTTCAACATTAAAAGAAATACTCAACGAGAAGCTTGGAATTACACGAAGTGGGACACCTCTGTTTTCTACAGTCGAACAAAAAACTCTTCGAGAGGAGATAAATAATCTATCGAAAAAGAAAAATTTCACTGTTTTTGACTTGTTTGAACTCAACTTAATTGAGGGGACATTACCCTTTGAAAAATCTAATGCCCTACTAGCAGGGGCCATGAGCAATTATCTATTGGGAAAAAGTATAAATGGCCCTAGCAAGCTGCCCTTAAACCTCTTAAAAACTGAGCTTAAGGGGCGGCGCGAAAAGATGACATTGGATAAACTTCGATTTATCTTTATAGGTGCCCATAATATCGATGGAATGAGGAAATTGACGCAGAGTCTGGCCCAGAAAACCAGCAGTGAAAAAAATCCTTCTTTGCCCATTCTATGGCTTTCATTTTCAAAGCGATCAGAAGATGAAATTCATACCATGTTAGATATTTGGGAAGCTTCAAGTTGTCTATACAAAGAAGTTTGGATAAGTCCTTTCGATCATCCAAAGGCCTTTGAAAGTAGCAAATTGATTAAGTTGATTGAACGACGACAAGAATTGAAAAAAGGGAACATCCACCTTGTTCACGATTGGAAAAACAAAATCCGAAATCAAACTAATAGAGAAGATTTTCTTGTTGCTGGCTCTTATTATTTTATTGGTGCTATTCAGCGCGAACTTTACAACATTAAATGCAAGAGAGGCATTTCAATTTAGCCTTGGTGATAAGGTCCATGTCTTATCAGATAAAGCGTTTCGAAAAACTAGAGAAGATAAATTTGAAGCCGTTGGGAATGTTATTGTTACTCATAAGAACAATGCGATTTACGGTGAAAAGGCAACTTTAAGTTTTAAGTCAGGTGATACTGATGTCATAGGAAACGTCAGATATATTGGCCCAACCATGACACTCTACGGATCTGAACTTCACTACAACATTAATACAAATTTTCTAAGAGTAAAAAATGCAAGAGTATTGAGTGATAACTATGTTGTCCTAGGCAAAGAGATCTCCAGAATCAATGATAATGAGATCACAGCGGTTGAAGCAGAGTATACGACTTGCAGAGATTGTCCTGAGTCTTGGAGTATATACGGACAAAGAGTACATATTACTGTTGGTGAATACGTAAGAATTTGGAATGCCTTTATAAAAGTGAAGGGTGTTGTGATTATGTATATCCCATACATAATCCTTCCAATTAAAAAGAATAGAGAGTCTGGTCTTTTGTTTCCAAGTTTTGGTTTCGAGTTTGAAAAAGGAATGAGGTTTCAACAACCTTGGTATTGGGCCATTAACGACAGTATCGATATGACAATAACTCCATCAGTCTGGGGAACAAGAGGTATTGGAGGGGAGTTAGAGTATCGTCAAATGTTAGGTGATATGAAGTGGTTTGAGCTAGATGGTCTTTTTGCTAATGACAGAGTCTATGAAATTGGAAAAAGAAATGAAGAGTTATCGGGTTACCATTCTCAAAGATATTTTGGATCTTACGAACATCACTTTAATTTTGGACATAATTTATCAAACCATGTTTCTTTTAATCAAGTAAACGACATGGATATGGTTAGAGATTTTGAATTTTACACAAAAGATAAAATTCTAGGCTCAGAATATGGAGGGGGCGGTTTTATCAACTGGACCACCAAACACTTTGACGTAAATATTGAAGGTGATTTTAATCGTAATCAACTTGTTCCAAATCCAAAGGCGTTTGATCACGACTATGTTCAAGTTTTACCTGAACTTGATGTTAACTTAAGCCCATTTGAACTCTTCAGTACAAATGTTCCTGGTTTTCGAAAATTTACATTTGGAGGTGAAGCGAACTTTACAGTCTTTAGACAAAACCACTTTAATGAGCAAAGTTATATTCGAAATGCTTACAGGACCAGTGGTTCTCCAACTATTGATTGGTATATAGGTGATATTGGAGCTGTACAAGTAAAGACAAGAAGCACATATGATTTTCAATATTATCGGTTTCCTTATGAAGTGACAGAAAGTTTTTATAAAAAGAGTGCTTATATTCAAGAAACAGAGTTCTCGATTGAGCTAGAAAAAATATTTGGACTCGCATTTGAGGAACAAGTTCCAATTGAAAGTGTTGATTTAAATTTACTTAAAGAAAGAAAAGTTAAAAAGAATACAGTTGATAACCCTGATGTTGTAGGCACTCTTCCAAAATTTGAAAGTGCTTATAGTCAGGAGAAAATAACCATCGTCCGAAACTCTTATAAGCACGCCCAAAATATTAAGTTAAAGCATTACCTCTTATCTAATGAAAAAGTGATTGGAAATGAAGGCTTTAAAACACAAGTTTTGACAAATGAAGGGCAGTTTGATGCTACAGATGCTTTAAAAGAAGAACAGCATAAAATTAATAGGGCCCAGTCTAGAACTGGGATTCCTTTAAAAAATACAATTGAATTTCAATGGAATAATTCAGTGATTAGAAAAAGTAGTCGAAGAATCAGTCCATTTATAGATCTAAGATATCCTAGAGATAATTTTGTTTATAAACGAGTTTCTTATTTTAATGTAAGCCAAGGGTACGAGTTTGGACTAGAAGAAGAAGATTTTGAAAACTCTTTGACCAGACTCCATGTTAATACGGGAGTAGACCTCGAAAAAGTTCACCTTTCTGCATCTGAATATTATTTCTATGCTACAGATGAACACTTAATAAACTTATCTGCAGAGTACCGCTTTACTCAGGCTTCCCTTAGAACTTCATTTATTTACGATTCATTTACAACTCCAGTTGATAAGCAAATTCTTTTTGGGGGGACTTTAGGACTAAGTGACCTTCTTTCATTTTCTGCAGAGTATATTTATGACATTGAAGATCAAAGAGAAACGAAAACAGAATATGGAGTTCTTTATTCTCCATATAATAACTGTTGGAAACTTGACCTTAAATATTCAAAAAACTTAGTTGATAAAAGAATTAGCTTTAATTTTCTTATAAACTTTAATGAAAATAGTTTTACTTCTCTCTCTGGTCTTAATGAATGAAAATTATCATTGTCGATTTTAATGATTCATTTACTTTTAATATTCTATCTACAATTCGAAAAAGTGATAAGAAGATTAGAATTGATGTTGTTCATTGGCATAAATCAAAAGATTTAATAATTAAAGACCGAACTTTAGTTATCTTAGGTCCAGGGCCTGGGCATCCAAACGAATATGAGTCGATAAATCCTTTTATCAAGTCTTGTTTAGAGAACCCACAAATTTTTTTAATGGGAATATGTCTTGGCCATCAGTTAATTTGGAAATATAAAGGTTTTAAAATCTCAAACTCTAATAACTTAGTTCATGGGCAGCATGAAGAAATTTGTCTTCCTTCCTGGGATCCTATTTTTGAAAGAACAAATCATAATAGACGTGTCCTCGTTCAAAGGTATAACTCTCTGGCCGTAATCTCATCGAAGAAATCGGTACCTGAGCATAAGACCATGGTAAAGCGTGGAGAAGTTGTCATGGGTATGTTTAAAAATGGTGTAAGTTACCAATTTCACCCAGAGTCTGTAGGTACATCTTGCCCAAATTTGTTTTTCAATTCTGCTTTGAAATTTCTGTATAATGATAGTGATGAAGACCCGCCTGAAAGTTACAGGAATTTATGATCAAACCAGTTTTTCCCTTTTGCAGGAAGAGGGGATAAATCTATTTGGTTTCGACTTTAGAGTTCGCTCATTTAACTTCCTTCAACAACATAACTTTCTAGAGTTGTTAAAGGCAAATTATCAAACTAATTTTCACTTTGATCTTATCTTTCAAGATGAAAAAGATTTTGTGATTCAAAAAATGGTTGATGATTTATCTGAGACACTTTCTAAAATGGGAAAAACAAAAGATCATATGGATCATTTCTCGTTGCATTTTACTGATGCAAAAGGAAAAGAGTTCTATGATTCTTTCAAAACTCCTTATGTGTGGGAATACCACCCAATGGAAGACTTAAATAAATTGGCCACCTCAGAGTATCTCAAAGGCATTATTTTGCCCTATGAATTATTAAGTGAGTACAACACGAGTGGTGAGTTTCATCAATTTGTGGCTAAGTTTCTTAAGTCTCTAAGCAATAATGGTTCAAGAAAAGGGATTAGTCTTGGACTTAAAATGGACTGGAAGTCAGATTTGTTTCCAAGTTTGAATGAGTTTTTGGTTTTTGATTATTGGCAGATAGATATTAATTCAAATATTGAAACTAGCTATAGGCAAATTTCTAAAGATCAGCTTAAATTATCTGTTGGAGAGGTGCGAAAAGGACTTACTCCTTGAGTCTTTTCTTTTGCTCACGAACTTCTGTATAAATACTCCATGAAAATTCTAATCTGTAACGATGATGGAGTTTATGCTCCAGGCATCAAAGCTCTACAAAAATCCCTCGAACAAATAGCTGATGTAACAGTTGTTGCCCCTCTCGAAGAGAGATCTACAACTGGGCATACACTCACTCTTGACCACCCGTTAAGGGTCGTAGAAGTTGAGAAAAATGTCTATGGCTGTAGTGGTTACCCTGCAGATTGTGCGCTCCTAGGTCTTGCTCATTTAATGAAAAATGATCGACCTGACCTCGTTGTCTCGGGAATCAATAGAGGAGCTAATATGGGGCAAGATGTCTACTATTCTGGAACTGTAGCAGCGGCCAGAGAGGCGACATTTCATAGAATACCTTCAATATCAGTAAGTAGTGTTGTTGATTTTATTTCACCTACACCGAAAACAGAACATTATGGAACGGCCGGCGACTTTATCAAAGAGATGGTTAAACATAATATTCATAAGAACCTCGATCGAAATGTTCTACTTAATGTGAATGTGCCTAACAAGCTGCCTAAGGATTTAAGGGGAGTAAAAGTCACAAAGCTAGGGTTCAGAAGATATTCAGAAGAGATTCTTGAGAGAAATGACTTTAGAGATAGAAAGTACTTTTGGATTGGAGGAATTTACTCAGGTTTTGATCCATGTGAAGACTCAGATTGCCATGCGACTGAAGAAGGTTATGTCTCTATCTCTCCCTTAAATTTAGTTTCTAATGAGGGTGTAGACCTTTCTTCTTGGGAAGACGCTATAAAACCTTTAGACGAGTGGAGAGGCTAAATTAAACGCTCTCTAGGATCTTAAAATACATTTTGGCGGTGTTAACTGCATCTTCTAGGGCAGTATGGCATACTTCTCCCATTTGGAGATGATTCATTAGTCCAGAGCCGCTTAGGCATTCTTTAGGAAGTTTACCCATATCAACAAGTCCAATAACAATTGAACTAAGATCGAGAACTTGATGATGGAAATACTTTCGCATGAAATCCCAACCTAGGTCTCTATTGAGAAAAGGAAGGTCGATTGCATTCATACTTTTCCCAAAGAGAACTATTTTCTTTAAAGGCTCGTCTTTGAAATATTCAGTGACCTCAGGGGAAGAGAGGTAGTTTTCCATTTCAGCTTTAAAATTAATTAGGCTTATTCCTTCAGAATGGGCCTTATCAATAAGTTCTTTATTATGGTCTATAACCCACTGGTCAAGGCGAGGCTTTAACTCGTCAAATGAAGGACAAGAAACATAAAAATGTTTACTAAGTGAGTCCTCTAGCTTTTTTGTTTCACTGCAAAAAGGAACCATTGCATATTCAATGATGAGATCATTTTCTGCAAGTCCGGTGGCCTCAATATCAAAGGAGAGATACTTCATTTTATTTTAAGTTTGCAACGACAGGGCAGTGGTCACTTACATTTTTGTAAGTCGATCCAAGCTCATCTTCGGTCATGTTAGCACAAGAGTTCTTGTAACAATGTGCTTTAATTTCTGTAGAGGAATAATCAAAGCTGTCGTAAAGGCTTTCACTGACGAGAATATGATCTAAGACTGATCCGTGCATAAGTCCATCATCAATTCCTCCCCACCAGTAAGAAGTACACTCTAGGTCTTCTGAAAAATCAATGAGCTTATTTTGCATAACAAATTCAACAAATCGGTCATAGTTATGGTTTTGTGTTAGATAATCAGTTGTATTGAAATCACCCATCACAGCATAATGTCTAACGTTATCATTTTTAAGTTCACGAATAATTTTTGTAATTTGCTTGAACTGAGCATATCTTGTGTCAGCATTTCTTTGACCGCCACCAGCTTTTAAATGAACGGCAATCGCTGCAAACTTAAGCCTAGTCTTTCTCTTTTTAAAATGAGCAATAGCTGCAGGTCTAAGTCCTTTTCTACAACTGCTCTGCCTAACAGAAAGTCTTGAATCTTCATAAAAGTTTTGGAGTTCATAAACAGAAGAGTTGTAGACAAACCCTAGTTTTTGACCAGCGAAACCACCACATTCTGAGAGGGCGACTCTATACTTTGGAAGGTAGTTCCGAATGAATTTTTTAAAGCCACTGTGGTCTACAATTTCTTGAACTGCAATAATATCTGCTCGAGTACTTTTTAAAACTTTGTAGAGTTCTTTCTTTCTCGTTGCAAGGCTAGCTTTAGAATCAGCTTGAAAATTTCTAATGTTATATGAAGCTATTCGAAGCGGTGGAAGCTTTGAGTAAGCTGTTGAATACAGTGCCAGAAAAGTGATCAACAAAGTTGTAACTTTGGGCATAAGAACATTCCTTGAATTGTCTTTAAGACTCATCCGTGGTCTCAATTTATAAGTAACAGTTAATATTAATTATTAGATATAACTTATGATAGAAGTCTATTACTTGGGATGGCAACTTTTCAAAGGAGAGTTTGAGGTATTATGATCTTACAACTTCTTACAAATAATCGATGTAAATAAATGCTTCACCTACTGCGTTAAAATTAAGTTTCCTTGGGGTTAGTTCACAGGCCAGCTTGTCTGTATTCACCATACACTTTTGGCAAACTCCGTCTCCCATACAGCTTGAAGCAATAGGGATATTTTCGCTTTGCAGTAGAGTTAATAAGTCTATATCTACATTAGCATCAGTAACTTTGAGCTCTTTGATGGTCGATTGGCTGGCCACACCTTTAATAAGGATTATTTTAGATGACAATTCTGAGCTCCACGTCCTCTGTGGTCTAAGATAAAAGAGTTCTTATTTTTAACTAAGGCATGACCATAAACAAGTCCTAGGTTTTGTTTATGATAGATAGGAAAATCTAACTTTAAAAAATTCGCTAGCTGATCTTTACTTCCTTTTTCGGATTCATAAAGAAGTCGGTTTGGGTTTTGCAAAAAAAGATGTCTAGG
>JAGSHI010000126.1 GCA_023954635.1 Bacteriovoracaceae bacterium | reverse complement strand
TACTGGACATATTTCCACCCATCACAAAAACAAATTCAGGATCGGGAACCTGGTTCCAAATTTTGACATTTACCCCAGCCCCTAACCAAGAGACTTGAGTAGAACTTATTGAATCTGAGGTTTGCTTATCAGTTAAAATATCTTGAAGCATGGTATAGGTTAGTGCAAACTTCCAATTGAGACCCAACCATTTATGAGGATCACTAGGCTTAACCATTCTCTTCGCTCGCTCTCTTTCCTCTTCAGCTCTTTTTCTTTTTACATCATCTGAGCGAAGCTCATCTTGCATATCTTCCCAGTCATCTTTGACTTTTTTACCTCGACCTTTTTTACCTTTTACATTGGATGAAACAATCTCTTTATTTTTTTGAAGTCCTTTTCGACCTTTTAGTTTTCCTGCACCAGACACACCAGCCACACCTGCAGCACCAGCTCCTCCGGCCTTCCCATATTTGAGTAACCTTCGAAGTCGTTGCTGCTCTTCCCACTCTCTTAGACCTGGTATGATTTTATCGACTGGAATCTTTTCTCTTTTTTTGAGATCAAAACTTTGGACTGTTTTAGAAAGTCTCTCGCCTTTCCAAAAAGGAAGTTTGAAATAAATTCTTTTTCCCTCGGGGAGATCTTTCCAGTTTTTAACTGCAATATTCCAATTCTTAACCCACTTAACAAGGTCTCGATTTTTTTTATTATTCTTTGACCACTTAAAATTTTTATTCATCATTTTTTGAAGAGTGTCTCCATCTTCAACAAAGTAGTAATGATGTTTGTATCTTTTGGGGAGTTTTTTAGACGATTGTGCCCGCGAGCTTCCATAAGGAAACATCAAAGTAACCGACAAAACGAATATGGCAAATTTGTAAGTAGCCATAATTTCATTTTATCGCACCACAAAGGTGTTAAAAACAGAATGGAATTAAATACCTAGAGTTTGGTTATTTCAATACCCGAGTAATAATGATGGAGAATAGTCTTATGATCTGCCCCATGATGCTTGGCCATCATCATAGCGCCCCATTGGCTCATTCCCACATGATGTCCCCAACCATTACCTCTAAATTTGAAACCATCATCTTCTTTTAATAAACGAAAATGATAAGCAGGAAACTTAGACCAACCTATGGCCCGTCTAATCTCAGTGAAGTTCATATCAGCAGTTTTTGTTCTTTGCTTTGCCTGAATGGTTTTGATGGAACTAAAATCAGTATTCCAATCAAGCACTCTAAAATCAAGTCCAGCAGTATTATCAAAAGTTGAAAATCGTCCCCTTGTAGAATCACTCTTTTTAAAAGCATCGATTAAAAACTCAGGAGTCCAAAGATCAGTTGTCCACTCAACAACCCAATGAGCTGATGTTGGAAGTTCTGCTCTAAGCTCATCACGAGTAAAAACTTCTTTATTACCGACGCAATATGGAACATTGTCTTGTTTAAAAATATTTTTTGCTGAGTCAGTTCTTCCACCACTATAGGCGTGAAAGTAAGCAACAATTAGTTTTCCTTTATAAAGCATCACCTCAGAGTCCGTTTCTTTAACGGCCTGATCTGTTGAATCTTTAATGTTTGTTAGTCCCGTATAAACTTGAAATCTTGCTGTATCATCAACATGATATGGACGAGTGCTTGGAGCTGTTGTGAAGTGATAAAGAGCATAAGTTCTAGCCGCTACCGATTGAGCCTTCAAAGACTCAATAGGCCATGTTGAAACAGATTCACTTGGAACAACACCTCTTAAATAAGTCTCAATATCAACAAGGTTAATAACCTTAATATCTTTTTGATCTTTAATGATTTCAAAAGTTCCAAGGTACTGATGTGACTTTCCAACATTTTCTTTTCTTTCAACTAGAATTGGAGCCGTACCAGTCAGCTTAAGTTCTCCAGGCTCTAATCCTAAATCTCCAGTCGCTGTCTCAATAACAAATTCACCATTATCAATTTTAAGAGTGAACTTTTTTGGATTCATCAAAAGACCGCTATCACCTGTTAGGTTCATGGCTTCAGTTGAAATAAATGTAACAGTTGAAGCATCATCAGGAGTTCCGTGTTGCCCATCTCTTTTCAATGTATGTGGAAAAACGAGAACTCTCATCGTTTTGGAATTCATCATTTGCTTTTGATCGATATCCACTAATCCGGGAAGATCACCTCGAAATTCAGGGCTATTGTTTGCAAATGAAAAATCATTAGCTTGAACCTGCCAGGCCCATGAAAAGAACAATAATAGAAAGATCAACTGAAAGTAGTTTACTAGTTTGTGTGTCATAGATTTCCCTCGATTTGAGGCTTTAACCTATCGGCCCAAAGACTAGATTATTATATACACCGCAGCATTGTTAGACAGTATTAGAGAACTGTCTAAAGTATTGACATGACATAGATTGAACAGCTGAAAAGCTTCCCAAGCCCCATATATTCAATAGCTTATAGGCTATTTAAAGTCGCCAAACTGGCATGCGCATTGCACCATATCGTGTATATTTTACAATTAGTGGGAGAGAATCATGGGTATCAGATCCAATCAAGGGATCCTTATAGGATCTAAAGAAGGTGAACAAAACAAGTCGATTCTAGACATCGTTTTGAGTCCTATTCGATTTGTTCAAAACGCGGATCCTAAAAAGGTTATTGCGATCATTCTCTTTGGCTATCTTGTTCTTGGTTTTACAGTTCTAGGTTTCAATCGAACTCCAACCCAAGCTATCATGACCACTGCTTCGGCGATGTTACTAGAGCTTATCCTCCTTTATGCTTTTACTAGAAAAGTTGTTTTCCCTTTTAGTGCAATGATTACAAGTTTTAGTTTAAGTATTCTTTTAAACTATAGTCACAATTTTTATATTCTCTTTATACCGGTCTTTTTTGCTATCGGATCAAAGTTTCTTTTAACTTATAATGGAAGACATATTTTAAACCCTGCTCAAGCAGCAGTTAGCTTTTCACTTATTTTTGCAAGCACACTAATTACATCATCTCCAGCTTACCAATGGATGGGTATCTCAAATCTTGGTATTTTCATTGCTGGTTTTGGGATGTTTTTCCTAGTTCCTAAAGTTAAAAGACTACCTCTTGTACTTTCTTTTCTTTTCTTTTTTACATTACAAATTCTTTTTAGAGCTTGGTTAATGCAACATCACCTTCCATTTAAAACGTTATTTTTTGGAACGATAACTTCACCAGCATTTTTTCTATTTACGTTTTTTATGATCACAGATCCTGCGACATCACCAAAGAACACCAAACATCAAATAATTGTTGGCTTCTTTCTCGCACTTCTTGACCTTCTTTTTCACCTTAAGCAAAGTTATCACACATTCTTTTTTGCAGGTCTAACTCTGCAATTAACAAGACTAGGTTATTTACATGTAAAAGGAATGATTGAAGAGAAAAACCCGATTCGTTATTTCTTTAATAAGTTTTTCAAGAGTGGTTATTGGCAAAGACCGGCCCTACTTGGGATTATAGCGGCTACGTCACTTGGACTTTACCATGGTGCAATCAAGCCAACACTTTCAATTAACAATCTACAATTAAGATTTGATGAAATTCTACCAAGTCAATCAAGTATCAATCCAATTAATGGAAACGTTCTTACAAGAGTTGACCCTAGAGTTCAGCACCTTGCTAAGTGGATTATGTCAGTTGGAGATGGAGTTGCTGTTGGAGATTACAATGGTGACGGACTTCAAGATATGTTCTTTACCAATATTCTTAAAAGAGATGTAGATAGAAACGCTCTTTATTTAAACAAAGGTGATTTCAAATTCGAAAGAGTTGAATTACCAATGATTGCAGAAAAATCAAAAAATGTTGAAGAGTTTGGTGTTCCTTCCAATGCTATGTTTGTGGACATCGATAATGACAAAGACTTAGATCTCTTTATTACATACTCTTTTGGTTCACCTATCCTTCTAGAGAACCAACTAAAACAAACAGGAAAGGCTGAATTTGTAGATGTTACAAAATCTAAAGGTCTTGAGTATTATACGAATGCAATTTCAGCAAACTTCCTTGATATTAACAATGATGGAAGACTAGATCTCATTGTTGGAAACGTTTGGCCAAAGAATCTTCCAGACTACCCTGCTGATAAACCTGAAAAACTTAATCTCTTTAAACTTCCAAAAGCGGAGTACGAAGGTGATATAAGAATGTTTAATTTTATGCACGCTTCTTGGCACATGGCCGAAAATGGTGGAGTTAACGATATCTTTCTTCAAGATGAAACTGGAAAGTTTATCAAACAAGACTCAGCTGAGATGGGAATGCCTGAGCACTTTTGGACACTAGCAATCGCTACTGGCGATTTAAACAAAGATGGATGGACAGATGTTTATGTGGCCAATGATTTTGGACCAGATAATCTTTATTACAATAAACAAGGTAAAGGTTTTGAAAAAGTAGAAGGTAAAGTATTTGGTTCAATTGGAAAAGATACTTATAAAGGTATGAATGCAACCATTGCCGACGTTGATGGAAACGGTTGGCAAGATGTTTATGTTTCTAATGTTCACCACGAGCTTCAAGCAGAAGGTTCTCTTCTTTGGATGTTTAAAGAAGGTGAAACTGCTAACAGACCTGAAATTCTAGACGAAGCTACTTCTAGAAATGCTCTTAACGAAGACAGATTTGGTTGGGGAGCTTCAATTGTTGACTTTAATAATGATGGAAGACTCGATATTGCTCAAGCAAACGGAATGGTCGATGACACTATTGATAAAGCTTACGATGAGTGTCCTGACTTTTGGTATGTAAATGAAAAAATTGCTAGATCAGCTCCATCAGTTCACAGATATGTGCACAACTGGGGTGATATTAGAGGTTACTGTATCTACGGAAAAGAGCTCAATAGGCTTTATCTAAATACAGGAGAGAAAGGAAACACCTTTGTTGATGTCGCTGAAAAGATTGGAATGGATTACAAAGGAAACTCAAGAGGAATGGCAGCAGCGGACCTTAACAATGATGGAAAGCTAGATTTAGTAGTAACTAGACAATTTGAAAGACCAACAATCTATCAAAACAACATGAAGCCTGAGAAAGGTGGAAAAGATAGAAACTGGGTAGGAATTGCTCTCGATGGAGACGCTATGAGCTGCAACAGCCAGGGGCTTGGATCATCTATAACTCTTACATACACCAATGACAAAGGTGAGAAAGTAAGTCAATTTCGGGAAGCTCAATTGGTCAACGGTTTTGAAGCTCAAAACGACCTTCGAATCCACTTTGGACTAGGAAATCATGAAGGGCCAGTGAATGTAACCGTGAATTGGTGCAATGGAAAGTTAGCAAAGTATGAAAACGTAAATGTAAATAAGTATAACGTTCTTAGAATGTAATTGAGAGAGATTTTAGTTATGAAAGCAAAAAGATTAGTCGCAAAAACAATTCCACTACATATGCTTACACCAAAGCATACTGGAGAAATGTACAAAGTTTACAACAAGTACTACGGAAATGTTACGAAGGAAGTTTTTGAAAATGATTTATCAAGTAAAAATCATGTCATCGTTTTAACTGATAAGATTGATGGAGAAATTAAAGGTTTCTCAACTATTCTTGACTATCATTTTGAGCTTGGTGGCAAAAAAGTTAAAGGTGTTTTTAGTGGTGATACTATCATCGAAAAAGAATACTGGGGTGGGTCTGCACTTCAGATGGCCTTCATCATGTATATGTTCAAAGAAAAGATTAAAAAGCCATTCTCTCCCCTCTATTGGTTTTTAATCTCAAAAGGTTATAAGACGTACTTACTTATGGCGAACAATTTTGTTGAGCATTATCCAAGATTTGAAGAAGAAACTCCAAGTGAGAAAAAATCAATTATGGATAAGTTTGCTGAAAAACTATATCCAGAAAATTATGATGCGAATACCGGACTCATCAAGTTTGAAGGTATTCATGATCACCTAAAAGGTGACGTAGCTCCTATTACTGATGATATGAAAAAGAAAAATAATAGAATCGAATTCTTTTCAAAAACAAATAGTAGTTGGCAAGTAGGTTCAGAACTTGTTTGTTTAGCTAGATTTGATCTAGGCCTTCCGTTTAGATACCCAATGAAAACTATTAAAAAGATTGTAAACAGACAAATCAAAGGAATTAATTCTGCGATTGAAAGTCTTCTTGCAATATTTGGAGTTAGAAGAGCTAATTAATGAAGAAACTAAGGTCACTCTCCCCATTTAGTTTAATCGTTCTGGCCATTTGGTTCCTTGCCATGTCTTCGTTTGGGATATGGGATATTTTTAATGAAAATTATTTTATGACAATTACCATGGCCTTCGGCTCATTTATTGCTGGAGCAACAAGTGAAGGTGGAGGTGCTGTTGCTTTCCCTGTCATGACATTACTTTTTAAGATTGCACCAGAAACAGCTCGAGACTTCTCACTACTTATTCAAAGTTTTGGGATGACTGCTGCTTCACTTGTAATCATTAGAAAACAAATACCTATTGTTAAAAAGGCCGTTATCTATTCATCTCTAGGAGCAATCCTTGGAAATATTATAGCCTTTAACTACCTTACTTCTATTTTTTCTCCAGCCGCTTTAAAAATATTTTTCTGTAGTTTTTGGATGGCCTTTGCTTTTGTTTTAATTAAAGTTAAGTGGCAAAACAAAACTCTAAGAAATACAAAAGTTAAGTCTTCTCGAAAAAATCTACTCTTTCTTTTTGGAATTGGAACTCTTGGAGGAATGATTTCTGCTCTAACAGGTTCTGGACTGGATATAATGACTTTTGCATTGTTAACACTCTATTTTAATATTTGTGAAAAAGTTGCAACTCCTACATCAGTTATCTTGATGGCAGTGAACAGTATTACTTGCGTACTTCTCAAACAACAAAGTTTTGGTGGAATAGATCTAAAAGCTTTTGAGTACATGTTAGTTTGTGTTCCAGTAGTCATCTTTGGAGCACCTCTAGGTAGTATTTTCATTAAGAATAAAGGAAGAAAATTTATTACGGCTTTTCTTCTGACAACTATCAGTATTCAGTTCATTACTGCTTTAATTGTGATACCTCTTACTACAAATCTTATTTTGTTGTCGCTAGCTACTCTCGTTTTTGGTCTAACTCTATTCCAACTGCTTTCCAACAATTCTAAGGACTCTATACTTCCTCATAATAAGAAAACTAATATCTTTCAGGCCAATTATCCTCTAAAATAGACTTATGTCTAAATACGCTCCTTATGAACCGAATATTAAATCTCAAGGCTGGGCCTTTGATGTCGAATATCGTAGAGCTCGCGCCAGTGATGCTCCAGGAATTGCGAGAGTTAAAACGGAAAGAGATGGCGGTGTATTTGAGACTAATCAAAGAGTAGTGAAAAACGAGTTAGAAGAATTAGAAAAACATGAGGACTCTGCTCTTTTTGTAGCTCTCATGGAAAATCAAATCGTAGGTTATGCGAGATTAGTTTATTTTGATTCGAAGTTATCTCAGACCAAACACCTTAGTCCTGATGGTTGGTATTTTTTAGGACTCATTATTGATGAGAAGCATAGACGAATGGGAATAGGAACTCACCTATCAGAACACCGACTTGAATGGCTCAAAAATAAAGGGGCCAAAGAAGTGTTTTCCTTTGTTAATACAAAAAATAAGGCCTCATTAGATCTCCATGAAGTTTTAGAGTTTGAAATTGTCGAGGAAGGCCCCGGTTTCCTCAATGTAGACTTTGATGATTCTACTGGTTTTCTGTTCAAAAAAACCCTTTAAATTAAGTAACTTACCCTTAAATATCCACTTAGGTAAAATCCGAAATCTTCCGAAAAGTAGGAAACTAGGATTTTCTATGAAAACAATAATTAGCCTTCTCATTTTTCTCTTTATTACTAGCTGTTCTTACCTTGTCACTCAAGAATCAAATGTTGAGTATAAAACGCAGGTCACAGTAAAATACATTGAGGCCTTAAACCTCCCTCATTCAACAAGAAAACCAGCGAGCTTAACAGGTCGTTGTAAAAATTTTATTAGAGGAATTTTAGGTTCAAGTAAGGAAGCCAGGGGACACGATCTCTACGAAGTTGCCATGAAAGAAGGTGAAGAGCTCGCTGATGGTTATGACGAAATCGTTGGAAAAAAAGACATGTTTGGACTTTGGAGAGAAGTTAAAGGTGAAGCCGATGTAGTCAATCAAGCGACATTGAAATATCTCGATATCCCTGTAGATGACAATCATGCAAAAAGAGTAGCGAGTCTTGAAGATGCTCAGCGAAGAAAAGTTTATCGAGCTGTAGACAATCACCCAGTAGCTTCTCAGTGTCACCTTAGAAGATACGATCCTCAAGGAAATATGGGTTTTTGTTTTGGTCGAGCTATGACTGCACATCTTGAACTTCTAAATAGTGGTGTCCAAAAAGACAAAATTAGAAAACTCTGGGCGGTTGGAAGTTTTCAAACAGGATCTAGTAATTGGAGATACCACGTTACGACAATTGTTAAGGGAAGTGACGGTCAATGGTGGGCCATCGATCCTATTTTTGGTAATCCAATATCTGCAAAAGACTGGCTAAAAAGAATGAAAGGTTACGATGTTGGTGGAGACATGGCCTTATTTACAACTGAAGCAAAACGTTTTGGGCCTTCAAGTCCTGCCAAGTATAGTAATAGAGAATTAAAACATTTCGAATACAATAACTACTTTGAAGACCTATTAAAAAGCTATCGTGATCACGATGGACCTTTTAATGGAGAGGTTTTCACTAAGCCTGATGTAGCTTGGGTTGGTGAACTTTTCAAAGATGCGATTGCTAAATTTTAAATAAAGGAGTTAAAATGAATTATTTAATTTTCATATTTTCTCTGCTTTTACTTTTTAGTAGTTGCGGAAAAGATAAACTTAATAAAAACAATATTACAGTCGACTTTAAAAGTGGGAGTCTTTCAGCTGGTCCATCTCCAAGTTCAACTCAAGGAAGACTCTTTTCTGTTTCTGATTTAAAGTTTTGTATAACAAAAATAAAACTTATGAAGTCACACGATGATGATAGTTTTGCAGAAGGTGAAGACGATGATATCTATGAAGCAAGGATCGGCCTAGTAAATCTAGAGGATGGGAGTTCGACTGTTACATGGGGTAATGCCAGTCTACCAGAGGGACTCATTGTAAAAGGAGTAAAAGTAAAAGTTCATAAAGATAAAGATTCGTGTCAAGGTTTCGATTATTCTGTTTCTTACAATGGCCACTCTCTCAACCAAGATTTAGAAATGAAGTTTATGTTTCCAGAAAAAATTACGATCTCTGAAGGAACAACTATAACTTTTAATATGTCACAAATAGTTCAAGTATTTGAGTCAGCAATTTCTGCAGAAGAATTTACTGAGGGTGGAATAAGTCGATATATTAATTCAATGCTTAGCTCTGCTCATAAAGACTAAGGCTTCCCAGCAATCTCAATGATATTACCGTCGGGATCAGTGAATTGAATTCCGGCGAACTCACCTTCGAAATCACCATATTTTTGAACGATAGGTATATCTGCTCCGACAATGGCATCATGAGCGCCTTTAACTCCATCAGCACAATTAAGACAAACGGCCATACAGGTATTAGAGGTTCCAGCAGCTTCCCCTCTTGTTCTTCCACCTTCAATGTACAGTGGTGTTTCTGCACCCTTGCTGTAAAGAAGTTTTCCTGGCTCCATATCTTGAGCCACTTCAAATCCTAAAATATCAGTATAGAAGTTAACAGATTTCTCTAAGTCAGTTGCATAAACAGTTAGTACGTTAAACCCATTAATATTCAATAAACTCATTTTATTCTCCAGCGAGGATAAGTATGAACTTGTCTC
>JAGSHI010000067.1 GCA_023954635.1 Bacteriovoracaceae bacterium | reverse complement strand
CAGACAATTTTTCAATTGTGACTGGGGTTTTCGAATCAAAGACAGTGGTTTCGCCTTGATGTAAATCAAGTATCTTGCTTCCTGTTTTGCCTTTTCCTAATAGAGCAACTTTCATGATTAACCAATGAACCTTTTGTGTAATCTACCAATGGCCTCTGGAACCATTGTTTCATTTACTAGAAAGCAAAAATTATGCTTACTGGCCCCAAAACAAATCATCCTGACATTAATATCGCCTAGAGCGTTAAAAATATCTGATGCTAGACCGGGTGTATGATTAATATTATTACCTATTAAGGAGACTAGTGACAAATCTTCCTCAACGTGAACTTCACCTAGTTCTTCAAGGTCTCGTATTAGGTTCTTGTTGAGTAATGTTGAGTCATCAACAGTTAAAGAAACACTAATTTCAGAGGTCGTAATACTATCCACGGATACTTCGTGATTATTAAATACCTTGAAAACGTTAAATAGAAATCCGTGAGCATGGAGCATATTGGGATTTTTTAATGTGAGCAGTGTTTGGTCTTTTCTAACGGCCATGGCACGAATGAGAGGTCGTTCTTCTGGGTTTTTTCTTATCCAGGTACCTTCTTTTTCGGGCTCAAAACTTGAGCCAACAAAAACAGGAATATCCCCCCACATAGCAGGGAGTAAAGTTGTTGGATGTAGAACTTTTGCGCCAAAGGTCGCTAGCTCTGCTGCCTCTTGAAAACTTATTACATTAATAGGCTTAGTATCAGGACAGATTCTTGGGTCAGTTGTGGCAATACCTGCTACATCTGTCCATATTTCAAGTTTTTCTGCACCCAAGGCATAGGCCAAGATAGCTGCGGAATAATCACTACCACCTCTGCCAAGTGTAGTGGTAGCACCGTTTGCATCTTTACCTATAAAGCCTTGAGTAACAAAAACACGACCAGCATATTTAACATCCAGGAGATGCTGATCAGCCAATTTCTTTATTTCTTCAAAATTTGGAGCTGCTTTTCCATATTGACTATTTGTTCTGAGGACTTTTCTGACGTCGAAGCACTCAATTTCAGTATCATCCCTTAGTTGATTGAGGCATTCTGAAAATAAGCGACTAGACATACGTTCACCTAAACTGAACAAACTATCACAGGCCTTTGGAGTCGCTTCTTTTAAAAGGTTCATTCCTCTAACTAATGTCGTTAGTTCTTTAAACATTTCATCGAGGTCATTAGTACATTGACTTGGAACTTCTAATTCAGAAGCGATTGAAAGGTGATTATCAATTATTTTTTGAATCGTAGATTTACAATTTTCCCATGTCGCAGTTGTCACCATTTTGGAGAGTTCTACTAGAATATTAGTAGTTCCATAGGTGGCAGAAACTACGATAATGCTAGAATTTTGCTTATGAGCAATAGCAGCACTTCGCCTCATGGCGGTAGCGTCTGCCATAGAACTTCCACCAAACTTTGATACAACAATGCCTTGGTTCATTTGATCTCCAATGTTTTAACTCAAATAATTAGGAAGACGTGATTCGGTGTGAAAAAGACTATTTTCCTAAAGCGCTCCACGAGTTTCGTGACAGTCTTAAGGGATTCAACCCCTAAAACCAGCAAAAAATGATTCGGTCATTTTCCACTTCGGCGATTCAATCCTTCTCTAGTTTTCAACGGGATCCGAGTCCCTCGTTCTAGATATCTAGTGATCGCACCTCTTCAGGTCTTCTTAACAATACTGTATAGAAAAGAAACACTACCTGCAAATTTTTTCTTGTGATTTTGTGTATTCAATGCTCATTTTATGTAAAAAATATCTAGTTTTATATATATTTGGAGAAAAATTGTGATGAAAGTTGGATTTATTGGCTGGCGAGGAATGGTTGGCAGTGTATTGATGGACCGAATGGTGGCCGAAGGTGACTTCAAGAATATAGAAGCCACTTTTTTTACAACGAGTCAGGCAGGACAAAAAGCGCCAAGCTTTGCAACTAAGTATGGAAGTGAAAATCTCGAAGATGCTATGGACACGGCAATCTTGTCTGAAATGGATGTCATACTTACTTGCCAAGGTGGAGATTACACATCCAACATTCATGCAAAACTTAGAAAAAAGGGGTGGAGTGGTTACTGGGTTGATGCTGCATCCACTTTAAGAATGAAAGAGAACTCTTTGATCTGTTTAGATCCTGTAAATAGCGAATTACTTCAAAATGGACTAGAAAATGGAGTTAAAGATTTTGTAGGTGGTAACTGCACTGTAAGTTTAATGCTTATGGCCCTTGGAGGTCTATTTAAAGAAGACCTTGTCGAATGGGTGAGTTCACATACATATCAAGCCGCTTCAGGTGGTGGTGCCCGTAACATGGTTGAACTAATAAACGGGATGGGTTCTGTTTATAATTCTGTATTGAGTGAAGTAAAAAATCCGGCCTCTGCAATTTTAGAAATTGATAAAAAAGTTACTGATCATATGAGAAGTGAAGACTATGACAAGAAACTCTTTGGCGCGCCTCTTGCCGGTAGTTTGATTCCATGGATTGACTCTCCGATGGATAACGGACAAACCAGAGAAGAATGGAAAGGTGTGAGCGAAACAAATAAAATTCTTGGAACAAAAAAGACTATTCCTGTAGATGGAACATGTGTAAGAATTGGGGCAATGAGGTGCCATTCACAGGCCTTTACAATTAAGCTCAAGAAAACTGTAGATACTGACACTGTCACTCAAATACTGGGGACAGCAAACGATTGGGTAGATGTTGTACCAAATAATAAAGAATCAACACTAAATTCACTTACTCCAGCAGCAGTAACTGGTAAACTTAATATACCTGTAGGTAGAATAAGGAAAATGAATATAGGGGATGATTACTTGAATGCATTTAGTGTAGGTGATCAATTACTTTGGGGCGCGGCTGAGCCTGTGAGGCGAATGCTTAAAATGATTTTAGATAGTGGAGCTTAGCCTGGAAGCAAAAAATATATGGCAACTCTTGTGTATAGTATTGGTTTGGATAATGCCATTTGGACTTTCTTTGTTTTACTCTGGGATGGTACGTAAGAAAAACGCAGTTGCCACAATATATAAGTCTGTCGCGGCATCAATCTTTGTATGTGTATTTTGGATTGCAATTGGTCATTCATTGGCCTTTTCTACTTCAAATTCTTCTTTAATTGGTAACTTCGATTTAAGTTTTTTAAACTCCATAGCAAACACTAGTGAATCTCTTTATTTATTCTTATTTCAGATGGGTTTTGCAATTTTGGCACCTTCTATTATGGTCGGCTCAATAGTTGAAAGAATTAATCTTAATTTTTGGCTCGTCTTTTCAGTATTGTGGTCTTTGTTCGTTTATGTTCCTGTTGCTTATTGGACATGGAATAGTAGTGGGTTCCTAAGTAGTATGGGGGTCGTTGATTTCGCTGGTGGAAATGTCGTTCATATGACATCAGGGTTCTCCTCGTTAGTTCTAGCTATCTATATTGGAAGAAGAAAAGATTTTTTTAGTTTTAGAAAAAGTCATAACCTATCAATGGTTGTTATAGGAACAATTCTATTGATGTTGGGATGGTTTGGTTTTAATGCAGGTTCTGCAGAGTTTCATAATACTGGAACGGCCTTAATTATTGGTAATACATTCTTATGTGCGGTTGGTTCATTTATTGGATGGTTTATAGTTGATATGCTTTATACACCTAGGAGACCAACTCTTTTAGGTGCCTTAGTTTCCATTATTGTTGGTCTCGTTACGATTACACCAGCTGCAAATGGAATTACACTTGGGCAGGCCCTGCTCTTAGGGATGATCTCTGGACTGATTTGTCATCTTGGACTTAGGTATTATAGGGCCTTTGGAAAAGTAGATGATTCTCTTGAGGTTTTTATAACTCATGGATTGGCCTCTTTTATTGGTGCAATTGGAACGGGAGTATTGGTAGCTGAAGCTAGCCTTAAGACTAATATGTTAGGAGCAGCTATAACTGCTGTTTATTCACTTCTGATGACAGCGGTACTGTTTAAGCTTTTAGGTTTAGTGTTGAATCCTCGTGTATCTACTGACAAAGAAGAGTCTGGTCTTGATAAAACATTCCATGGTGAAGAGATTGTTCATTTAAACAACTAACAGTTTTCTCTAAACCAAAACTCTAAGTGTAATAAATTATATAATTTAAAAGGGTTTCCTGCAGGAGAAGTTAACTCTTGATTTACTATTGATCTCAATTGTTTTCTGTCTAACAGGTGACTTTGGTAAAGAAAGCCACTGAATAGCGAGTCTTTTATAAAGGTCTTTAAATTGGAATCAAACCATATTTGATACGGTGGAATGAAAGGACTTTTATTTTGTAATAAATTTTTAGGAATTTTCTTTTCTAAGAAACTTCTAAGATGAGGCTTGTTCATTTTAAAACGGAATTTTTCACTTCCCCTAATAGAAAATGCATTATTAACTAATTCGTTGTCAAGGTATGGTACACGTGCCTCAAGACCATGAGAACTTGAGGCGTGATCTACCTTTAAAAGATTGTTTTGAGGAAGCCATGTTTTAAAATCAGAATAGAGTAGTTGGTTAATAGCATCATTTGGGAAGAGTTTGTGGGCATCACACATTATATTTAAAAAGTCAGAGGCCAGATCTGAAAAAGAATGATCTCTACCTGTTAAGTTTGAAATTTCTGACGAGTTAAACACATTTCTCCAGTAGAAATGATTTAAAGGAAAATCTAAGTTGATTCCGGATAAAAACTTATTAACTTTGTATTTAAGGCCAAGGCTTGTTTTATCTACAGAAAATAAAGGAATATTGATACCTGTTAAACTTTCTCGTATTTGCTTTGGAATAAATGAAAGAGATTGGCTGACTTGAGTCGCTGCGACTGTTTGATATCCTGCGAATAGTTCATCAGCCCCATCACCACTTAGAAAAACCTTGGAATCGGTATTCTCTTTTATCCATTTATTCAAAAACCAGAGTGGGAAATGGCCAGGGTCTGCTAATGGAGAAGAGAGATTCTTTACAAGCTTTGGAATCTCATGGATAAAATTTTGTGAGGTAAAATGACAAAATTTCAATTCCAAATCTAAGAATTCCGATACCTCTTTGGCCTTATTGTACTCTGAGTACTCCGTTTCTTCGTATGAAACATTAAAAAGTGAAAAGTTCTGTTTGTTAGGTAATTCAGCAGCGAGAAGTGCGCTATCCATACCACCACTGAAATATATACCTTTATTTCTATGTCCTATTTTGGCCTGAGTACGTATTGATTTATATAAAGCATCATCAAGTTTGCTACTTGAGTTATGTGATCTTGAATTTATGATATCAGCATATTGTTTAACTTCTATGGAGTGTGAAATATGATCATATTCAAGCTTGTGTCCAGGCGGTACAGACTTTATATCTTTGTAGATATGCTCATTACCAGGTAAATAATTGAATGATAAATACTTGGCCAAGGCTTCAGAGTCAACCTCTTTAGTGTTAAATAAATCAAATAGGGTCTTGGCCTCGCTAGAATAAGCAAAAATATTTGGTGTGTGGATATAAAACAAGGGTTTTATCCCAAATCTATCTCTAGCTAGTAGTGTTTTGTTATTCTTTGAAAACGCAAAAGCAAACATACCGTTTAGATCTATAATTTCTTTATCATTCTCTAGGTATTTAAAAAGACAAAGGGTGTCGGAGTTTAAATCTGGAAGGACGAAGCCTAGCTTATCAAAATTGTAAATCTCTCCATTATAAACCATTGCAGAGTTTGTATTAGAGTTAAGTTTAGGTTGGTCTCCCTCATTGCCACCTTGTATCGATAATCTGGCAGCGTACATTCCTTGATTATTATCAATATGAAGTCCTGATTGATCGGGCCCGCGGTGACCGAGTTTTATCTTGGACTGATCTAGTGCTTTCTTGATTTCATCTTTATCGGCGTTGTAGTTGTAAACTACACCGAAGAATCCACACATTAAAAAACACCTTTAAACTTAGAACATTTGTAACCTAGAGACTCAGCTTCTTTTGAATCAAATGGTGGATGTTCTTCCATGTTTTGAAGTTGTGTACTTAAGTCAAAACTAGGCATTATCATTGATAAAATACTTGAACAAAGTTTGATTATGCTTAATGGGATAGGGATAACTAATTTAAAGGAGGAATAGTTTCTACAAATTTTCTTAATGACTTCATAAGCTGAAATATGATTTGAGTTAGAACACACTAGAATTTGGTTTTTTATAGACTGATCTTTTATCAATTTAAATATAAATAAAGAAAGCTCTTCCATATTAACTGGTTGAATTATGTGCTCTTTAGGTGGACTTGGCACAATAGGAAGCCAGGAAACTTTTTTAGAAAGAGATACCAGGTTTTTGTCGTCATATTTTCCGTACAGTAAAGATGGTCGAATAATAGTGTAGGGATTTTCAATTTTAGATATTAGGTGTTCAGCATATTTTTTGGCATCGGAATAAACACTTTTTTGATAAATGACTGAGACTGAACTTATAAATATTATGGGAATCTCTTTAGGTAAAGCTTTTAAAAAATTTTCTAAGAGAGTGATATTTATATAGTTAATATCTTTCTCGTTGCCTAGATTTGTACCTATACAGTAAACTACTGCAGAGAGATTCTTCAGTATATTTGTCTCTTTAGGTACACCTTTGAATATGGGGTGAAACTCTGTTTTTGATAATGCTTTCTTATTAGGTTTTTTTCTTTGAAAAGCTATACTCACAAACTCACTGTCGGGCGCAATGACATCAATAAGGTTTTTCCCAAGTGAAGACCCAGCTCCAATAATTCCTATTCTTTTTACCATGGCAAAAGATCCTTTCCATGTTTGAGAATCCACTTAGGGTTTGTGTAATATGACTTGTAAGCTTTATCTCTAAGGCGAAGCAGCTCTTCAGAGCTGTACTCACTAGACTTAACGACAGGATCATAGGCCGTAAAGTTCTCCCAATTTTTAGTCAGCAATTCACTCTCCATATTTGTGTACAGTTTTGTACCAGGATATGGAGTGAGAATACAGAATTGTGCTGCGAATGTATTAAGTTTTTTTGCATAGTTTATATTTGATAAAATATTAGACTTTGATTCTTTTGGCAGCCCTAGTATATAAAAGGCAGAAACTTTAATACCTAATTGCTCTGCAGCTTTTATAACTTCTTCTTGATGAACAATATTATCTGGTTTTCGGCCAATTTTTTTTAGTTCTGCTTCGTTTATACTCTCTATACCCAGGTTGATATGACAAAGCCCTGCGTCCCTCATGACTTCAAGAATTTTAAAATCTAGTAAATCAGTACGAGTTTCTATTGACCAGGATAGGTCAAGTTTATATTTTTTGATTTCATTACAAAGTTCTTTTACATAGTTTTGGTTAAGAGTGAAAACTAAGTCCCTAAAGACTAAATTTTTAACATTATAGTGATTCAAAAGTGATTTTATTTCTTTAAGGACATTGGGGATGCTTCTGTAGCGGATATTGGCTCCATACTGAGGCATGTAGTTACAATAATCACAGTTGTAGGGACAACCTCTCGTAAGCATAATGGGTAAGGCAGGTCCTTTTGGTAAAAATGGTCGATACCTATAGTCTTGATATGGAAAATACTCCCATAACGGAAACGGGAGATCGTCTAGATTTTCAAACTGCCCTAGTTTTATTTTTTGGCCCAAATCAGTCATACCTTCTAATATAGATAGAAAAGCATTCTCAGGCTCACCATCCGTAATGACGTGGTCGCAGTAATCATCAAAAACATCAGGCATAACGCTAGGAAATGTTCCAAAGACTATTATTTTTGCTCTTTCAAACCTATTTCTTAGTGCTTTTAAGTCTTCCGTGTCTTTTAGATGGGATGGCATACCAGCATGTACAAAAATAAGGTCTGGCCTATGTATTGACTCAGTAGATTTGAGGTTTGTTGAATAATGAACTTCCCAACCGTGTGATTTAAAAATTGAAATTCCATAAGACAAAGATAGGGGAGGAAGAGATAGTGACTTGTGTTTTAGAGTTGTATAGAGTCTACCAACAGGTCCTTTTATGTCTGTAACAGATCCAAATCCACCTGTTACACTTTTGTCGACTCTAGGTTCATGAGAGTTATCAAAAAAGAGGACTTTATTCATTGGTAGAATGTCCTTTTCTATTTAAAAAATATCCACTCAAAAGTGAAACGACAAAATACAAGGTAAATGCGTAACTCGAATGAATGGCCTTGTTAATACTACTTTTTGTGCAAATAGCGAATACAATATAAAAAATCATTAAAAAGAAAAAAATCATTCGCTCAGGTCTAAGCTTCCAAACGGTACGAAAAATGGCACGGATTAGATTGAACGTATCTTTTATCGGGTGAAATTTAGATTTACCAATTCTTGGTTTATATTTTGTAGGAACATATTTAACTTTGTGCCCAGTAACCATAAAACTTAAAGTCATAGTTGTTACACAACTAAATCCATTAGGGATTAGGTCTATGTATTTTAAAAGAACTTCTCTATTAAGAGCTTTTAATCCTGTATTTAAGTCAGGAATATACTGACAGGCGAAAAGGCTAGCGAGCATTCTTAAGAGAAATTTAACGCTGACCCTTAACCAAACTAAGCTCCCTTGATCAGTGTCTCTTGCACCATTTACTTGGTCATAACTATTTGTCCAGTCGAGTAACCTAGGTATATCTGAAGAATCATAAGTTGAATCAGCATCTAAAAATACTACGACTTTCCCTAGAGCGGCCCTTATTCCTCGTTTCCTGGCATGGCCTGCTCCCATGTTGACCTCTGAAGGCAGAAGTCTTACACCGAGAATCTGGGCCTTCTCTTGTGAAGAATCAGTGCTACCATCATCAACAGCAAGAATCTCATAGTTGTAATTTGCATTTTCCATCGATCGGCGAATATCTCTTACTACTATTGGTAGAGAGTTCTCTTCATTGTAAACAGGTAGGATTATCGAGACATGTGGGGATTTATAATCTTCCATTTATTTCTTGTAAACCTTGTACGTTTCTATTCCTGTTTTATATGTATATAAAAGGGAATAATTATTTCTTTTAACATACTCATCTAAATTCTTAATAACTTTTCTCTCTGAGAAGCTATATTCATTAGCTATGATTATTATACTGCTATTTATGTGAGAATTCATACATTCAAATGTATTTGGCACAAGGTTGAGGCCATATCTTGGTTCATTTAAAAAATGGCAAAATGGACCATTGGAGTAGACTTTCTCATTTTTGAGAATACTTTGAATATTGCCAAAGTGATGCATGAGCCCTTTTAGTTTTATGCGTTTTTCGATTAGAGATGAGGGGTTAAAATTCGAGCCCTTTACTGGGGGTACAAAATTTAAAGGCAACATGAATATAAATGAAAGTATTAAAAACATGGTTCCACGAAAGTTATCAAATAATTGAGATATTGGAAAAATAAGCAAAAGAACAAAAGGAAGAAGAAAGTCTCGAGGGGCAAAATCACCATAGGCAAACAGGAATAATATATAAATAGCTAAAAGAGAAGAGACTAAGATATTTTTATTTTTGATTGGGTGGAGAAATAAGAAAGAAGGAATAATTAAATAGATTCCGGCCGAGGCCATAATGATATTGAATGTTCTATAGTTTATGAGAGCTTCAGAAGAATTAATTGCGATATAGCTCCTCATAAATATCGCTAATAATACAGTTAATAAAATTATCCAAGAATTGTTTTTATATTTGTTAAGAAAACGAGGAACAGGAAGAAAACAATAAGTAAGACCAGATATAATTATAAAATAGAAAAGGAATCCATAGTAATGGACAAGAGAACCGTATAGTCCTTTCCCTGTGGGATAAAGATACTCTAAGAAACTAACACTAACATTTGTAAGTCTTTGGGTCACTACAGGATTTAGCTCAAAGGAGCTAAGACCTGTAAAGAAATACCATAGATAGAAGAAGATAAATAAACAAAAAGGGGCCCAGACCTTAGTGTAAACATTTAAAAATTTCCTATTATTAAATACGTGGATACAGTCGAAAACAAAGAATATAAAAGCAAGAAGCATTCCGGTTTCTCTAATGAGTCCAAGGCAAAGTATCGAAAGAGAATACATGCGAATCTGATTGTTTTTCCTGTGATATAGTGAAGATAAAACTAGTAAAGTTAAAATTATGTCAGGTGATAAATAGCTAGATAAGCCTATTGATATCGGGTTAAAAAGAAAAAAAAGAATAATTAATAATCTCGATGATTGTTTGAGTTTTAGTTGTGTTAGGTTTAGATATAAATAAAGTGCCGATAGATTGAATAAGGTTATATGAAACACGCGCAAAGGGATCAAAGGGTTGTTAAAGACCTTTAAAAAAAACCAATAAATCCAGCCTAGCAATGGCGGGTGCCCAGATAAGGTCTTGTAAAAATCGCGACTAAAGATATTAAAAAAATCGAACTGAAGTAGATGTAAATTATAATAGATAAACTCATCTCCCATTATAGGTAAATGAATTGTTGTTACTACCGAAACGACAGTGAAAAAAAGAGATATTATAAATAAAGAATAGTATCTAGGCACCAAGATAATCCTCTAACTTTATTTTTTGATCTACTGACTCTGTAAACTTACCGTCTAGATACTCCCTGCACCAAATTTCAGCACTAAGTAGCGTGAATATTCTATATCCATGGTGTTTTAATTCTAAAAGCTCATGTTCCTTAACTTGTTGAGACTGGAACTCTTTAAAAAGTTTTTCTAGGTACTGAGGTTGATACCAGTTTCTGGACAGAAGTGATTCTTTAAGCTTTTCAAGCATGTGTTTTCTAGGACGGAGTATGTTGTACCAAGGAATATCAAAACTCCTGTTGTAGATCTCTTCTTTGTCTAAGTAGCGAGCGAGTGCATGTTTATGGAAGCGACGATTTATGGACTTATTATTAGTGAGCCGATGAAGCGTAGTGCCTCCGTTTACCCATTTTTTTGGAAGTCTAGTTATAAACTGCATTAGGTCATGGTTTATGGTGGGTAAATATAACTCAAGATTAAAATGATTCATGCTCTTGGTAGTATGGAAGCTTTGATACATATAAAAACCATTAAATAGTTTGGCCTCGATTAAGCGATCGCTAAAGTTGTTTTTATCAAAAGGGAGTGTCCATTGTCCTACTTCTGGGCTCGATCCTTCTGCAAAATCAGGCCTAAAGAGCTGGTGTAACTCTTGTGGGTTGTAGTGGCGATAGGTGCACAGACGCCTCAAAAAATCATGATAAGGTTGTTTATCATCAAAAAGAGAAAGGACATGTTCTAGCTCCCAAAACCTCTCCCAGTCAGTGAATTTTTGAATAGTCTTAACTGCCCCATGGGCCAAATGTCTAAACTGATAAGGCATATCTCCTATATATTTATGGATCTCTTCAACTGGATAATACTCCCCCCATAAGGTATCACCTCCATCACCGGCCAACATCAAATCGACATGCTTACTGGCCTCTTTGGCACACATATGTACAGGTAAGGAGGATCCAACAACGGGCTCGTCATTCGCACGTATGAGGCTGACTATATAATCTAAGTCGTCAGGTAAAAAAGGAACTTCATGATGGATATGATTAAACTTTTTACAAATATGTTTTGCGTAAGCTGATTCATCAAAGGCCCAGCCAGGAAAAGAAGCAGTAAATCCATGAATAGGCTTGTTATGAACCTTGCCTGATTGAATCAAAGCAAAACTAGTGTCATGACCACCACTTAGTAATGTTCCTATCTCGGAAGGCTTCATAGAGTCTATGTATTTACTTATACCTTTTTGATAAATGTGTTCATAATTGTCCAGCTCATCTTCAAGATTACCGATTCTCGACCTACGTTTAAAATCAAACTCTTTATCCCAGTGTGAGTAATTTTTAAGACCATTGGACGAAAGTTCTAAGGTAAAAGAGGGGAGTAGTTTTTTTATATGTTTAATTTGAGTTTGTTCACATGAAGTAAACCCATTAGATACAAAATTTAAAAGTGATCCTATGTGAATCTCTGACTTGATCTCAGAACGCTGAATTAGCTTTTTAAGGGATGAGGAAAAGAAAAAGTTATTATTAATTAAAGCATAGTATAAAGTTGATGCTTGGTAGCGATTGTTATGTATTGTGAATTTCTGCTTAGACTTGTCGTATATAAAAATAACAAAAAGACCATCTAGATAATACTGAAAGAGATTAGGGTCTTTTTGATAAAAATGGAAAATACTATTATGTAGAGACTCTTTGGAAAACTGTTTATCGGTATTTATAAAATCAGTAACACGACCTACTATGGCCATTTCTAATCCATTTACATTTGTAAATTGAAGATCAGATTGAACATCCTTATTAAGATTAAATGATCCATAAAAAGGAGTAAGAACATCACTTGTTAGCATTTCTAAATTATACTTGAGTATTTTAAAATAGGTAAAATTATAAGTTTAAATAGTACAATCAATACATGCGTATATTCCTAGCCGATTTATAATTATCTATAACTACTAATCAAAAGAGGAAAAATAAAACTCTAATAGAAAAAGAAATTGATATAATAGAATCATGAAATTTCATTGGTATAAAAACGCATCGTTTGATTTGTCACTCTTAGTAGGTCCAAACTTAATTCCTTTTTTAGTTCTTCTTATACCATTCACAAGTGACTCTGAATTATCAACAATCCTTAACAGAGCTCCGATTTACTGGTGGTTTTTATTTCAAATTTTTTTTGATGGTACCCATATATGGTCGACAATCTATAGATCAGTTTTTGATAAACATACTCTTAATACTCAGAAGAAATCATTCTGGTATGTTCTCCCATTAATAGCCTTTATTGTCGTGTTTATATTTGGTTTTATCTCTGAACCACTAGTAATGAGATTTCTTTTCTACGCAGGCTATTACCATGCCGGTAAACAATTATTTGGAATCATCAGCCTTTATCGGGCCAAACTCTATAATTCAATAAGTGAGATATCTGAAGAACAAAAGAGCTTTATGAATTTGATTGCTCGTTGGGATAGAATAATCGTTAATATTTTATTCTATATTCCATTCATATTCTGGCATTTTAATATGGTAGAAGATTTACATTTTGTTTTTCGATTAGATCCTGAAATGTTAAAAGAAATGATTTTGCCGAGCTCATTACACACAGGTTTCTGGGGATTAAACTGGACTCAAATAGGGGAGTATTCATTTTACTTGCTAGTAGGTTTACCGCTTCTTAAGTGGATTTCACTTCATTTGAATAAATCAATTCCAATTCAACCTGCAAAAATCATTTGGTTAATAGTAAATGTCAGTGTTTTTTCAACTATATTCTATTTTAATTCCAGAAATATGCTGGGTATAGATTCATTAATTGTGACTCATGCCATACCTTACATAGCTTTAGTTGCTGTATACCGATTTAAATTGGCCCAAGAAACAGAGAATAATCTCAAAGTTATGACTTTTATAAAGAAAAGCTGGTTTTCATCTTTGTTAGTTTTTATGTTGGCCTTTACTCAAGTATTTATACTTGATCTACTCGTGACATATTCTGCCATTGGGCCTCATTTAATTAGCGAAGAATTTCATCAAAATACGATGCTATCCCCGGGTATTCGCGCAACACTTTACGCACTTATGTTTTTACCAAATGTGACTCATTACCTGTACGATGCCTATATATGGAGGTTTGGGAAAATGCATCCAAAGCTCAATATATTCATGTTCAATTAGCCAAGATTTTATTTATAGAAAGTTTTTTAAACTAAGTTATACTAATACCTTAGTGAAATCTCTACGGTATAATGGAAATTATACCGCACAGCGTCAATATTGATCCTTGGAGTATAAAATGATCAGTAAAAGAAAGTCGATTCTACTTGTTGAAGACGAAAAAGATATTCTAGATCTCATGTCTGAAACTCTAGAAGAAAATGGTTTAAGAACTATTAAGGCTTCTGATGGCCTAGATGCTTCATTAAAGTTAAAAAATGAATCCTTTGATATGATCATTAGTGATCTTCATTTACCAAAAAAAGATGGAACAACTCTTGTTCAAGAGATTATACAGGAACATGGTAACGATCTCCCTATACTTGTTGTAACGGGTGATCTTGACTCATATAAAACTGATATATCTATGCATAAGTGCCTCAATGTTTTGGAAAAACCTTTTGACCTAGATGTTTTCGCAGAAAAAGTTTTAAAAATACTAGACCCAAGAAAATACGTAGAAAAAGAAGCTACTAACTCCAAAAAAATAATCAAAAAAGGCGAGTTACTTATTAAGCAAGGTGCGAGTGGCGATGAGATGTTTTGGGTCGTTTCTGGTGGATTTGAGGCCTTCAAATCTGAAGATGGAAATGAAGTCTCATTAGGAAATATTACTTCAGGTGAACTTGTGGGTGAAATGAGTTTTATCGACCATAAGGATAGATCAGCTAATGTAAGGGCAATTGACGATAGCGAAGTTCTAGTGATTCCTTGTTCGAAGTTTATTAAAGTTCTTGAGTCCCAGCCACAATGGTTTAAGAACCTTGTAAAAAACTTATCGTTGAGACTAAGAGAGACTAACAAGAAGGTTCATATCTAAGGGTGATACTCCCCCATAGCGCAAAGCACTATTCAATAACTTTATCGAGTGCATCTAGCATTTTTTTAAATCTAGAAGTTTTAAACTTTTGTTCCATATCATACAAAATTTTCATTCTATTCAATTCTTCAAATTTAGATTTCAATACTAAATGAGCACATTCTTCAGCAACAATAAAAACTAACGTCAATGGACTCAAGTTCCCACTGTAGGTATCAGAAAACCCATGTCCATTTAAAACTCCATGGTGCTGCCTAATAATTGTATCTGCACCCATTGGTAAATGCGGATACTGATGAATAAATTCAGCTGACTTTTGGGCATGCCTCATCACCAACTCTTTATCTTTTTTCGAAAGAATAGCATTATTTAATTCAGTTTCATTTCTAATCATAGTCACCGCATCATTTTTTAAACTAATGTCATGGAAAAAAGAAACAAATGAAATTGTCTTTTCTTGTTCTTCTTTACCCCAGTCGATTTTTTTAAGTATGGCCATCGCCATATATGTAGTTATTTGAGTATGTTTAAATCCAAACGTAGCTTTATTACTTAACAATCTTTCTATTAATCCATTTATTCGTGGAAATTTTTCACCTTCTTTCATCATTTTATGGATAGATTTATTACAAATCTTTTGAATATCTGGTGTTATCCCCAAGACCTCTATATTTTTTGAAACCGTTTCTTGTATAGTTTGTGTAATTGTATCTTCATTAATGGCATCATTATCACTTGATATCTCTTCATCTAAATGCCTCAACAATTGACTAGTAAGGGCATTCACAAAGTTCAACCTATTAGATGATTCTACATACAGACTCATAACACCTGAACTTATATACCTCTCTAGTGTTGATTCATCTAACCCCTCACCTGCATGGATTCTTTTAATATATTGACAGGTGTCTCCCTTCCCTATTTTTATAAAAACATCTGTAGGTGTACTTATTAATGTCGAAAAATGTTCAATTGGAATGGGATAGAATTGGCTTGTAGGAACTTTTAACATATCACGAGGAGTAATATTAAAAATTTCAGCAGTAGTTTTTAAAACTTCTCTTAAATCATCTGGCTCTTCAACTGAGTACAAGCTAAATTCCTGGGCCGAGTTGGACATCATTACATATTTATCTTCACCTAATGTTAAAATTGAGATCTTTAACTTCCTATCTTTAAAGAATTCTATAAGTACTTTTAACGATGGCTCTTTACCTATCTCTGTATATGTAATGACAAGGTTAAAACTGTTTACGTCTTTAGAAAGTTCTTCGATAGCTTCCACTACATTGTTTACACAATGTGTTTCAAGGTTCAAATAGGCCTTGATATTCATCGCAAATGCATTTTGTGTCTCACCCTCAGGCATGATCAACAAGATATCGCTCAAACTACCTCCATATATTTCTAATCTTATCGGATTCTATTTTATTGCCTTTAATATTGAGGGCTTATGTTTACCTGACGATATTGCTTTTATGATTATTGAGCAGCTCTTTTATGACCTAAATCATTATCAACCTACGTAGAAGCCTTAATATGAGGTTGTAGATAGATATGAAATCTTTAAATGATAAGGAGGATATATGAAAAAGTTTATAGCTGCTGGTCTAGCTTTAGTCATGTTATTTATGGCCGGTTGTTCTAGCATACAAGGACCTTCAGTGAGTGAAGAAGTCAAGTATGATGGACAATGTGCACTTGGAGTCTCAAAAGGAGATTGTAATTTAAAGGGCTTCAGCCAATGGAAAGTGCAATACAAAAGCAAAATTTACTATTTCAAAGATGCTGCAAGTAAAGACCAGTTTTTAGGTGATCTCAATGCTCTCATCCAACGGGCCGACAAAAGCTGGGAACACCATATTGAGGCCCGCCACTAAGTCCTACCAAATCCGCCGGGCACCTGTCATGGTGCCCGAGCACTCGAAGGCAACTCTAATTGGTTACCATTATCTCTAGTAATAGAAGGTCGGAAACCACTTAATACTTTTTCTGGATGTGAGATATCATTCCCTAATGACCCATTCCTAACCGCTTGCTTATCCCAAAGTCCATAAGATACAAATTCTAATAGATCATTTAGCTCAGAATCAGATATTTTCATTGGGAAAACTTTTTTCACATCAACAGCATCCCTAGTAAATTGTTGCTTGTAATACGGAATTAATAAGTCTGTTTGATAAAACTCATCGAAGAAAGGCTTTAAATAATTACTTCTAGCATAATTCTTAATACTAATTGGTCCTCTTAAATGATAAAGGAGGACATTTTTAAGGGCCTGCAATGAGCGTTGATGCAATGATTTAGTTGTACTTCCAACAGCAGTTTCTGTTCCATGATGAAAATAAGGATATGTTTCAATGACATTTCTAAGTGGTGGGACTCTAAACTTGAAGCAATCATCTTCATTAAAACTTCCATTTGCCCTCCCTATATCGGGAGCATAATTACCAGAAACTGTAACATCTTTAATATGACAAGTTGGAACTAATCCTCTTTGCACTCTAGGACGATTAAAGAAACCTCCCCTAGATGATACTGTACTGACAGGACGAGACAGAGGACTCCTATGGTCACTTCTTACACCTAATGATGCATAAGAATTTCCACCAAAATGAGGCGGTCCATGACAACCAATACACCCTGTTCCTGAAATTACTTCTTTATCTATAGTTACTTTCTGACCTAGAGGCGTAAAAAACATAGCGAGACCTCTAAGCTGTTTCAGAGATAAGGAATTCTCACCTCTTACAAACTTATCATAGGGGGAATTGTCACTTACATGAGTCATCACAAAACTTGAGAGTGCCATCGAAAGATGTTTATCTGTAATTTCAGATGTATTATAAACTTCTTTAAACATTTTTTGATATTTAGGAATTAGCCTTAGTTTTGCAATAGCGATTGCTAAGCATTCATTTCTAGTTGGAACACTTATAGACCCATTAGGTCTTCTTGCAGGCACACCTTTTACAACTATAGGTTGTGCATTAAACTTACCTGTGTCTGCACCAGTCACAGCATTAAAACTATGAGCATGTGTTAATTTAACTGGAGATTTAAAGATTGGGCCCATTTCCATAAAAGGGTTCTTATGTTTAGCTGGTATAGGCAAAGGATTTGTTCCACACATTTCTTCTGAAGTGTGAATTGGTAACAGTACCTGGAACTGAATACTTCCAAACCTTCCATCGTGAAACAGACCTTCGTCATCTCCTTGAGCGGCCCTGTAGACTACATTAATTGTACTTAAACTATTTCTAAACATGTGGTGCTGGCCAACAAACCCCATACCATCATCACCTAAACTCCTATCAACACTTAGTTTACCCGTATCAAAATTATGACCAACATTGTCTCCATTAGGGCCACCCTTACCCATAGTTCCTACATTTAAAGTATTACCATCTGCAAACCCATGGTTTGATAAGTGGCAAGTGGCACAACTGACATCATTATTTCGACTTAAAATTGTGTCAGAAAACAACTGCCTCCCTAGTTCTAATTCTGAACCAGTAGGAATTCTTCCCATGATCTTATAATAGTTGGGTTTATTTAATGGTTTGAGTTTTGATTGAAATTTTTGACGAACGGAATTAGAAATTTTTTCTTGATACTTGTTATTAGTACAACCAACAAAATTGAAAACTAAAAAAATTAATATTAATTTTTTCATATTATTGGCCGAGTATTAACATTCCTGAATCATGAATATCACTTGCTAACATTCCTTCAATAATTCTTATCGTAACAATATTTTTATTTTTACACTCTCTTGTACCTAAATCTTTGTCATCGTTTTGAAGGCAATCATTTTCAACAGCAAACAATACTAGCTGATAACTTTCAGGGT